>JBJFCM010000264.1:0-2702 GCA_051888955.1 Lachnospiraceae bacterium
AAGCTGCTCCATAATTGCTCTGGATTCCTCATCGGCAGGCTCCACCATACGTATCAGGGCTGCCATCGGCACCTCTGCCTCTCCTGCCGTCACATTCACGCAGTTGTACATGCCATAAATGAAATATACATAGGAGGTACCGCCGATATGAAACATGGGCTCCGTCCTCTGCGTACGCCTGCCACCATAGGTATGGGAGCCTTTGTCCTCCACACCCATGTAGGCTTCGGTCTCCGTGATAATGCCACGCACCTTTCCAATAGGTGTGTCATGCACCAGTATTTTTCCTATCAGATTTTTAGAAAGAGCCAGGGCATCTGTCATAAAAAAATCCCTGTCAAGTCTTTTTTCCTGCATGTTTTCCTTCTCTATCGCTTTCTATATTTTCCTTCAATCTTTATTGTATAGACAGCCATGGCGACTATACATTCCAGCATCGCTCCCACCACCGAGAGAAGCACATAAGGTGAATTCTGTCCGGCCAGCAACGGCACCCCAAGCAGCACGAATACCGCACCGAACACACACCACAGTTTTCCAAGGGCTTTATTGTAGCCTCTGACATCCTCCATCGGAACTGTCTCGGCATTTGCCCAGAAGCCAAATGGCTTCTCTTTCTTGGAATGATAGTCGTAAATCCCCATCCCAATAAATGCAACTCCCAAAAATAACCAGATAAGAAAAGCCAGCATGGCATGTCCCTCCCTTTCCTGCTATTTCAATACCAGCTCCACCGGACAATGATCCGAGCCAAAGATCTCATTGTGGATGGCTGCACCTGCAAGCCTGTCCTTTAGGCATTCCGACACCACAAAATAGTCGATACGCCAGCCCGCATTCTTTTCTCTGGCCTTGAACATGTAGGACCACCAGGAATAGACGCCCTCCGCATCCGGATAAAAATACCGGAAAGTGTCAATAAAGCCATTTTCCAAAAGCTTCGTAAAGCAGGCGCGTTCTTCATCGGTAAAGCCCGCATTGTTGCGGTTGGTCTTGGGATTTTTCAAATCGATTTCCTTGTGGGCCACATTTAAGTCCCCGCAGAAAATAACCGGCTTCTTCTCCTCCAGCTTTTTCAGATAGGCTAAAAAGTCCGCCTCCCATTCCATGCGGTAAGAAAGCCTGGTCAGCTCTCTCTGGGAATTGGGAGTATAAACCGTCACCACATAAAAATCGGGATACTCTGCCGTGATCACCCTGCCTTCCTTATCATGCTCTTCTATACCGATTCCATAGGTGACAGAAAGCGGCTCTTCCTTGGTGAACAGCGCCGTTCCTGAATACCCCTTCTTTTCCGCATAATTCCAGTACTGGTGATAGCCCGGCAGCTCCAGAGCAATCTGTCCCTCCTGCAGCTTGGACTCCTGAATGCAGAAAATATCCGCATCCGCCTTAGCAAAAAAGTCTAAAAAACCTTTATCCACACAGGCACGCAGGCCGTTTACATTCCATGAAATGAATTTCATATTCTTACCCCTTTCTTTTTCTATTTTGTTTCTTTTATTTTTCCTCATAAGCCATTTCAAATATTTTCAAGATATCCTCATACGCAAGTGGCTTATATCCAATAAGCGTCCTGGTCTTATTCCTGGAACAATCAAGGGCAAGCTTTTCAAGTGCTTCTTTTTTTACACCAAGAGACTTCAGATCAATTGGCATTCCGATAGAAGCATAATATTGTTCCTGCTTATCAATTGCAAGTTCAATTGTCTTATCCGGATGCTCAAAATCTATATCAAGATTCCATACATTGTGGGCATATTGCAGCCATCTGTTAATGTTGGCACGATATACATATCTTGCCCAGCTGCACCAAATTGCAGCAAGTCCTGCACCATGGGCAATTTCAGGGTACATACCTGATACTTCGTGTTCAAACTGATGGACTACAAGCTGAAACTCTCTTCCACATTGTGTCAGTCCGTTATGTGCAAGGGAAGAAGCCCACATCATATTAGCTCTGGCCTCATAATTTCTTGGATTTTCAAGACAATCTATTCCAGCTTTCATAACACTCTTGATTACAGCCTCAGCGATTGCATCAGTTAAGTAAGTATCTTCTCCCGGGCAGAAATATCTTTCAATTGTATGCATAGCAATGTCAACAGCTCCGCAGGCAGTCTGATAAGGACTGACGGTATAAGTAAGCTCAGGATTTTCAATTGCAAAATTCATTCTGTTACAGCTTGATCCGTAACCTCTCTTTTCTCCTGTTTCGTTGTTCGTAATAACACAGGAATTTGACATTTCTGATCCGGCTGCTGAAAGCGTCAGAATAGCCCCCTTATTCAGAGTCTTTGCGGGTACACACTTACCAAGCGAAAAATCCCAGACATCTACCTCAGGATTTGCTGCTCCATTCGCAATGTCCTTGGCAGAATCCATTACTGAACCACCACCAACTGCTAAAATAAAATCGACCTCCTCATCGATACACAGCTTGATTCCTTCTCTTACAAGCTTAAGCTCTGGGTTTGCTACGACTCCTCCAAGCTCCACATAATTGATTTTTTCATCCGCAAGGCATTTCTTTACCCTGTCTAAAAGTCCACTTTCCTTCGCCGATTTACCACCATAATGGATTAAAACCTTTCGGGGATGATACTCTGCAATGATTTTTCCCACCTTAAGTTCTTCGTCTTTCCCGAAATACACCTTTGTCGGTGTTTCATAAATAAAATTGTTCATATTTATACCTCTCA
>JBJFCM010000264.1:2802-5162 GCA_051888955.1 Lachnospiraceae bacterium
ATTTTACCATAACCAACTTCACATTGCCACAGCCAGATTAAAATGCTATACTGATGGGGAAAAGGTTGCATCCTAAGCGTAGCTTACTTTACCCACCAGAAAGGACACACATGTTAAACAATAAAAAGCTTTTTCTATTCGATATCGACGGCACCATTGCCGTAGGAAATACCTTGTATGATGGCAGTGCCGAGCTTATTGACTATATTAGTCAAATAGGTGGTAAGGCCTATTATATCACCAATAATTCCACCAAAAGCGGTGCGGATTATGTGGATAAGTTCAAAAAAAATTTCCATTTAGAAACTACTGAAGATTTGTTCATAACCTCCGGCTACATGACCATCCGGTTCATAAAAGAAAACTTTTCCAATCGGAAGATTTTTGTGCTGGGAACAGCTTCTTTTGTGACAGAGTTAAAAAAGAACGGCCTTATTGTGACCGAGCAGCCGGAGTCAGATATCGCCTGCATCCTGGTAGGCTATGACAGCGAGCTGACCTATGAAAAACTTGTGAACACCTGCCAGGTTCTTTCTACCATGGAAGTTCCCTTCTATGCAACCAATCCGGATTTATGCTGTCCCATCGACTTTGGCTTTATTCCCGACTGTGGCGCCATCTGTCAGATGCTGACTTCCTCTACCGGTAAAGTACCCGTTTATCTGGGTAAGCCAGCAAGAGAAGTCTGTGACCAGTGCATGAAGCAGTCCGGCTTTACTCCGGAAGAAACCATCGTCATCGGGGACAGACTTTACACGGATATTGCCTGCGGTATCAATGCCGGTGTGGAAACCTGCGTAGTCTATACAGGTGAGGCCACTCCCGAAGAAGTGGCCCACTCAGAATATAAACCCACTTATGCTTTTGATAACATCAGACAGTTTTACGAAGCCTTACGAACCTCTTCTTCCCAAGCTTAAGCACATCTCCATCTGCTATTGGAACAGTCACCTCTAAGACCTTCTCTCCGTTCTTCTGGACGCCGCCCTGGGCTATCAGACGCCGCAATTCGCTGCTGCCTGTCCCGTAGCCGGCGGCAGCAAGAATGGGAAGGATACTTAAGAGTGTATCCTTTTCCATCGGTATCTCCAATTCCGGTATTTTTTCCGGAATGGCTTTTCTGCTGAAAGCTGCATGATAAAAGCTTTCAGCCTGCTCCATTTCTTCCTGCCCGTGATATAGCCCGGTGATGACTTCCGCCAGTTTCAGTTTGACATCTCTGGGATTTTTCCCGTCTGCCAGTTCTTCCTTTATCAAATCGATTTTTTCCGGCATTTCATCCGTAGCCAGTTCAAAGTAACGGATGATAAGTGCATCCGGCACTTCCATGACCTTTTTAAACATCACATTGGCCTCTTCGTTGATACCGATATAGTTGCCAAGGCTCTTGCTCATCTTTTCTACGCCGTCCAACCCCTCCAGTATGGGCATAAAGATAGCCGCCTGAGGCTCTTTGCCCATATCCTTCTGCAAGCTCCTGCCCATCAGAATGTTAAAGGTCTGATCCGTTCCTCCCAATTCAATATCCGCATCGATTGCCACAGAATCGTAAGCCTGCATCAAAGGATAAAAGAATTCATGGAGACCTATCGGTACATTGCCCTCGAAACGCTTTTTAAAGTCATCTCTTTCCAACATCCTCGCTACAGTCGTGGTGGAAGCCAGACGCAGCACCTCCTCCAGCGTAAGCAATTCCAGCCACTCTCCGTTAAAGTACACCTCTGTCTTTTCTTTCTCCAGTATTTTAAATATCTGCTCTAAGTAGGTCTGGGCATTTTCCATGACCTGTTTATCGCTCAAGGCCTTTCTGCCCTTGGATTTGCCTGTTGGATCTCCGATACGCCCCGTAAAATCTCCGATGATGATTTTGATTCGATGCCCTAAATCCTGCATCTGCTTTAATTTACGCAGTGCCACCGCATGTCCCAGATGAATATCCGGTGCACTGGGGTCCATTCCGAATTTTACGTTCAGGGGCTTTCCTTCCCTGATGGAACGCTCTACCTTCAGGCGCAGTTCTTCCTCCCCCACTACCTCTGCAGCACCCTTTAACATCACACGCATCTGGTGACGCACCTCTTTTTCCAGCTCCTCTTCGTTCCATTCTTGCATGCTGCAGTTTTCGCATGCTAATTCTGCTCTACTGTTTTCTGTTTTTCTGTTTCCTGTTTCGGTTGTCATTTTGTTTTCCTCCTAGTGTTATTTTTTCTTTCAGATTCCCAGCGACCAAGACAACCAATGAAAAGGACTTAAATAGGAATTTCCTATAACAAAAAACTCCCGTCCTTATCAAAAGGACGAGAGTATATCTCGTGTTACCACCTCATGTTCATAAACAGCTCACGCTGCTTACCTTTTCG
>JBJFCM010000265.1:0-5162 GCA_051888955.1 Lachnospiraceae bacterium
CTATACGCTGGTGAGTACACTGGATGTGAATATCCAGAGCATTGTAGAAAAATACTTAAAAGAGTTTAATGATGAATATACGAATGGCTATACGGAAGGCCCCGGTGCCAATAACGTAGGCTGTATCGTGATGGAAGTGGATACAGGTAATATTCTGGCTATGGCGAGCTATCCGGTATTTGATCTGAATGCTCCCTTTGATTTGAGTGCCTACTATAGCGAGGAGGAAATTGCCCAAATGCAGGCAACCTATGTAAAGGATGCCAACGGAAATGATACGACGACAACGGTTTATTATGAGACACTAAATGAACTGTGGAGAAATTTCTGTATTTCCGATACCTATGAGCCAGGTTCTACTTTTAAACCTTTTACCGTGGCCATGGGACTGGAAACCGGGACATTGACAGGGAACGAAGTCTATGAATGCAACGGTTATCTGGAAGTGGGGGGACATAAGATAAGATGCCACAACCGTTATGGTGACGGCAATGTCACGATAAAGCAGGCGGTAGCAAGTTCCTGTAACGTGGCCCTGATGAAGATGGCTTTTGCAGTGGGAGTAGATACTTTCGCGGAATATCAGAAGAATTTCAACATAGGTTTAAAAACAAATATCGATCTTGCAGGGGAAGCCAGAACGGCAGAGCTTGTCTATAGTGCAGACACCATGGGGCAGGCCGAACTGGCTACAGGCTCCTTCGGGCAGGGCTTTAATGTCACCATGATACAGATGATTACCGGATATTCTGCGCTGGTGAACGGCGGCTATTACTATGAGCCCCACATGGTGAAGCAGATAAAGACCGGAAGTGGTGCTGTTGTGGAAAATATTGAGCCAAGAGTGCTGAAACAGGTAATTTCCGAGTCCACCTCAGAAGCAATCAGGGAGTATTGCATTGCAGTATGTGATCCTGATGTAACGGGCAATACCGGTAAGAATGCAAGACCGGCAGGTTATTCTATTGGAGGAAAGACCGGAACGGCTCAGAAGGTTCCCTATGCTGACAGGAAGTACGTGGTATCCTTTATGGGGTTTGCGCCTGCGGATGATCCGCAGATTGCTATCTATGTGGTAATTGACGAACCTAATATGCAGGATCAGAGCCTTGGTACCAAAGCAGCGGTGAAAATCACCAGAAATATCCTGACGGAGGTACTTCCCTATATGGGTATCTTCATGACGGAGGAACTTTCAGAGGAAGAAGCTGCAGAACTGGCAGAAAAGAAACTGGAAGACACCAGAAAATATACAGAGGCATTGCAGACTGAAGAAGGGGAAAACGGTCAGGAGGAACAGCCGGAAGAAGGTACTTCGGGAGAAGGTGGCAGCACAGAGCCTGTATGGAAGAGCTTTGCAACAGACCCGGCAACCGGTTATCTTGTGGATCCCGATACGGGTGAACTTTTAGATCCGGAGACGGGAGATACGATAAATGGAGACTATCCTGCACTTTCGGATTGACAGCGACAGATAAAATCATAACCTCATAAAAAAGGGAATAGAGTATATCAATACCTTTTTTATGAGGTTTTCATGTTAGAGGGCGGAAACAGGACTTTTCACAGACAAAAAATCACGGTGGCGTTTCTGGTATGCGCAGCAGTGCTTTTACTGTTGTTTTTCAGACTGGTATACTTAATGGTTGCAAGAGCGGATTATTATGCAGAAAAAGCGGTGGAGCTTCATGAACGGGAGAGGAGCATAAAGGCAGCCAGAGGGCGTATCCTGGACCGGAATGGAGAAGTATTAGCCGATAATAAGACGGTATGTACGATTTCCGTTATTCACAACCAGCTGGAGGATGCTGAAGAGGTAATTGCGGTACTGAGCAGGGAGCTTTCGCTTTCGGAGGAATACGTGCGGAAGCGCGTGGAAAAATATTCTTCCATTGAGCGGATCAAAAGCAATGTGGATAAGGAGATTGGAGATAAAATCCGGGAATATGATCTGGCAGGAGTAAAGGTGGATGAGGACTATAAGCGCTATTATCCATACGGCAGCCTGGCGTCTAAGGTGTTAGGTTTTACCGGGAGCGACAATCAGGGCATCATAGGCCTGGAGGTGATTTATGAAGAATATCTGGAAGGGGAGAAAGGCACTATTCTCACCGTTACGGATGCAAAGGGGATAGAAGTAGAGACTGCCGGAGAGAGCCGGATTGAACCGGTAAGCGGCGGGGATTTACATACCAGTATCGACATGAATATACAAAGCTATGCAACCCAGCTGGCCAATCAGGCAATGGAGACAAAAGAAGCAGACAGCGTTTCCATTATCGTGATGAATCCACAGAACGGAGAAATCCTGGCTATGGTGAATGTGCCGGAGTTCGATTTGAATAATCCCTATGAGCTTACGGATGTGATGCTGCCTACAAAGGAAGATGGCACCATACAGGAAGCCGGACAGCTTTCCGAAAAAGAGAAGCAAAATCTGCTCAATGCCATGTGGCGTAACGGCTGCATCAATGATACTTATGAGCCGGGATCCACATTTAAAATCATTACGGCTGCAGCCGGATTGGAGAGCGGAGTGGTAACACCGGAAAGTACCTTTTCCTGTCCGGGATTTGTGGTGGTAGAGGACAGGAAAATCCGCTGTCACAAGGTTGGGGGGCATGGCGCACAGAACTTTGTGCAGGCTACCATGAACTCCTGCAATCCGGTTTTTATCACGGTGGGGCTTCGAATGGGGGCAGAAAAATTTTACAGCTATTTTGAAAAATTTGGTCTGTTAAAGAAGACAGGGGTGGACTTGCCGGGGGAGGCAGGAACCATCATGCATAAGGAAGAGGATATCGGTGCAGTGGAACTGGCTACCATTTCTTTTGGACAGTCGTTTCAGATTACTCCGATACAGCTTCTGACTACCGCTTCTTCCATTGTCAACGGTGGCAGACGGATTACCCCGCACTTTGGAGTGGAAATTACGGATAAGGAGGGTAATCTGTTAAAGACCCTGGAGTATCCTGTAGAGGAGGGAATCGTTTCGGAAGAGACATCCGCCACAATGCGGGAAATATTGGAAAAGGTGGTGTCAGAGGGAGGTGGGAAAAATGCCGCAATCGAAGGAGTACGTATTGGAGGGAAAACAGCTACAAGCCAGACGCTTCCCAGAGGAAGCGGCAAGTACATAGCATCTTTTGTGGGTTTTGCACCGGCAGATGATCCGCAGGTCATTGCAATCGCTATCATCAATAATCCGCAGGGTCTCTACTATGGAGGACAGATAGCGGCGCCGATTATCCGTCAGCTTTTTGAAAATATTCTTCCTTATTTGGGCATTATGGATTATAATAGTGATGGCTCATAAGGGAACAGGGAAAGGACAGAGAGGATAGGAGTCTATGAGTAACTCTAGTCTGATGCCGGTGATGATTTCCTTTGTCATCAGCATTTTAACGGGACCGATTGTTATCCATTTCCTAAAGAGATTGAAGGTGGGGCAGCCTGTCAGGGATGACGGCCCCAAGACCCATCTAAAGAAAAACGGTACCCCGACTATGGGAGGAATTCTGATCCTTTTTGCTATCGTGGTGACTTCGCTCTTTTATGTGCGGGATTACCCAAAGGTAATTCCTATTCTTTTTCTGACACTGGGGTTTGGACTGGTCGGTTTCCTGGATGATTACATCAAGGTCGTACTGGCCCGTTCCATGGGACTTTCTTCCATACAGAAGATGATTTTACAGCTTTTGGTGACTGGTATTTACGCCTATTATCTGGTAAACTACACAGGAACAGAGCTTGCCATGAAGATTCCCTTTATGGGAGATAAGATGATAGATTTTGGGTTCCTGAATATCCCGGTTCTGTTTTTTATCGTGATTGCAACGGTGAACGGTACCAATTTTACGGATGGTCTGGACGGTCTGGCAGGCAGTGTGACGGTGATTGTTGCTACTTTTTTTACGGTAGTGGCAATCGGAACGGAAAGCGGCATTGAGCCTATGACCTGTGCGGTGGTGGGGGCTCTTTTAGGATTTCTGTTGTTCAATGTCCATCCGGCCAGTGTATTTATGGGGGATACCGGTTCTCTGGACCTGGGTGGGTTTGTGGCAGCAAGTGCTTATACTTTGAAGCTGCCGCTTTTCATCCCGATTGTAGGGTTTATCTACCTGATAGAGGTAGTATCGGTAATCATACAGGTGATTTTTTTTAAGGCTACCGGCGGAAGGCGCTTTTTCCGTATGGCACCCCTGCATCATCATTTTGAACTTGGGGGCTGGTCGGAGGCTAAGGTCGTAGCAGTATTTTCCATCGTAACAGCAGTCTTAGGACTGATTGCACTGATGGGATTATAGTTTAGGAGGCAGATATGGTATTACAAGGCAAAAAGGTTTTAGTGGTTGGCTCCGGGAAGAGTGGTATTGCGGCAGTGGGGCTTTTAGACAAAGCTGGAGCATATCCGATACTTTTTGACAGCAATGAGAAGCTGACAGGGGAGGAAATGGCTGAAAAGCTGGAAAAAGGAAGCAGGGCAGAGTGTTATGCAGGCAGTCTTCCGGATGTGGTTTTGCAGGGAATAGAAATTGCTGTCTTAAGTCCCGGTGTTCCTGTGGACATCCCGTTGGTGGAAGGATTAAAAGCAAAAAACGTACCGGTCATCGGTGAGATTGAATTAGGCTATCTGCTTGAAAAGGGAAAAGTAATCGCTATCACCGGAACGAATGGAAAGACCACTACTACGACGCTTGTAGGGGAAATCATGAAGGCCCATTTTGAACAGGTATTTGTGGTGGGCAATATTGGTAATCCCTATACGTTGGAGGCAGATAAAACGACACCGTCTTCCGTAACCGTGGCAGAAATCAGCAGCTTCCAGCTGGAAACGGCAGTTACTTTCCACCCGACCGTGTCTGCGATACTCAATATTACACCGGATCACTTAAACAGACATCATACTATGGAAAATTATGTGGCAACCAAGGAAGCTATTGCAAAGAAACAGACAAAAGACGAAGTCTGTGTATTGAATTTTGAGGATGACAACCTTAAGGATTTTGCAAAAAGATGCCCTGCAAGAGTGGTGTTCTTTTCTTCCGTACATAAACTGGAGGATGGTTTCTATCAGGATGGCGATTTTATCTGTCGTGCGAAGGACGGACAGATACATAAGCTTATGAACATTCATACCGACATGCGTCTGGTAGGGCAGT
>JBJFCM010000266.1:0-5137 GCA_051888955.1 Lachnospiraceae bacterium
GAAATATTACGCATTTTAAAAGAACTTTAATAATTTCTTCATAAAAAAGCTTTTCTACTTTTTCATTTTGGGACTAAAAACAAATGCCGCCAAAAGACCAAAGATAAGCGCTGCACTGCAGCCTGCGGCACCTGCCTTGAAGCCGCCCTGAAACAAGCCCAAAAAACCTGACTGTTCCATGCCTTCCTTGACACCCTTCATCAGCACATTGCCAAATCCAAGCAGGGGAACAGAGGCACCCGCACCCGCAAATTCAACAAAGGGTTCATACCATCCAAATACACTGATAACCGCTCCCAGACAAACTAGGAGTACCATAATCCTACCCGGAAGCATTTTCGTCTTTTCCATTAAAATCTGTACCAGTGCACATATCAGTCCGCCTACCCAGAATGCATTAAAATAATCCATGATTTCTTTTCCTCCTTTTGGAATACTAAAATCATGGATTATTATGTATGTTTTTCCTTTATTTATTCTTTTTACCGATGGGAAGCTGCACCAGGATAACTGCCGCAAATACGATTGCACACCCCAAAATCTGCCTTGCAGTCAGAGTCTGGTCTGTTTTCAAAAAGCCCATCCTGTAAGCCAGCCAGCCGGCCAATGTCGCCACCACAGACTCCAGGCTCAAAATCAGGGAAGCCACTGTGGGATTCATGCCTTTTTGCCCAATAATCTGCAAAGTGTAGGCCACACCACAGGACATGATACCTGCATATAATAGCGGAACCAGACTGATGCGTACCTGCTCCAGGGTCGGTTTTTCCAATACAAAAGCCAATAGAAGGCTGATGACACCGCATACAAAAAGCTGCATACAGGAAAGAATGACACCTTCCGTTTTGGGCGAATAATAATCAATAATAAGGATATGCACCGCAAACAGCAGGGCACAGATAAAAACAAAGGTATCTCCTATTGTCAGGGAAAAACTCTCCGTCATACAAAGCAGATACATCCCCACCGCTGCCATTAGGGCACCTATCCACACCACTCCCGGCACCCTTTTTTTCAAAAAAATACCGAGTATCGGTACAAAAATAATATAGAGGGTCGTAATAAAACCTGCTTTTCCGATAGAAGTAAAGGAAAGGCCAAACTGCTGAAAATTGCTGGCTGCCGTATATGCCAGTCCGCACAAAAGGCCACCCAGCAGGGTCACCTTCCAGTCTATTCCGGTACCGTTTTCTCCCCTTTTTGCCGCTTCTTCCTTCCGGCCACGCAACCGAAAGAGCACTAACGGAAATACCACCGCCGCTCCCATCAGGGAACGGATGCCGTTAAAGGAAAACGGGCCCATGACCTCCATGCCTTTGCTTTGGGATACAAAGGCCAGGCCCCAGATACAGGCTGTCAAAAACAGCAGGAAGCTGTTTCTCAATGTCTTACTGTTCATTTTAACGTTGCCCCATTTCCTGCCTGTTTTCTGTATCCCATACCTGCCCTACACTGTCACATACCTCGTGAACCACTTCTCTAAGCTGCTTTCCTTCGCAGTCTATGGTGATATGTGCGTACTTTTCATAAAGAGGAAGTCTCTCTTCGTACAAATCCATCAGGGTCTGGCCTTCTCTCAGGGTCACACCCCTGGCATTCAGATCCCCCAGCCTCTCCTGCAGGGATTCATAGGTAAGGCGTAAATAGACGATGGTACCTGTCTGCCCCAGATGTTCCATGGCCTCCGGCTCATAGCACACGCTGCCACCGGTGGCAATCACGGCCCGTTCCAGTTGCAAAGAGGCATTGACTGCATTTTCCAGCTTCCAGAAACCCTCGATGCCATGCTCCTCTATCAACTCATGCAAAAGCTTGCCATAGGTCTCCTGAATCACCAGATCAGAATCCACGAAACGAAATCCCAGCCTTTTGGCAACTACCACACCTACCGTACTTTTACCGGCCCCCGGCATACCTATCAGCACAATATTTTTTTTCACATTTATCATTGCTTCGTCACTCTTTTCTGCGGCCTATACGTCAAACATGGACTCACGCAGATAAGCAACCACTTCTACCTCACAAAGCACATTCTTCGGCAGGGTCTTCACTGCTACACAGCTTCTGGCAGGTTTGCCCGTGAAATATTTCGCATAGACCGTATTGAAGGGAACAAAGTCATCCATATCAGCCAGAAAACAGGTGGTCTTTACTACCTGCGTGTAATCAGTCCCTGCTGCCTTTAACAACTCCCCGATATTCTTCATCACAAGCTCAGCCTGTTCTGTGATATTGCTTCCTTCCACATTTCCTGTAGCAGGGTTGATAGGAATCTGACCTGAAGCAAAGAAGAAGTCTCCGGCTGCGATTCCCTGGGAATAAGGCCCGATAGCTGCGGGAGCCTTATCTGTTGTGATTTTCTCCATCATAATATTAGTCCTCCTTTAATCTTTGGGCTGCGGCGCATCAAATTCCGCCGTCACATAAAAGCCTCTTTCATTTTCCTTAATATCAGTGACAACGCCCTCTCTTGCCAGCATGCGGTTCCGCAAAGGAATATTGCCCGACATGGCTAAGGACGGGTCTATCGTATAGTAATAATTGCTGGGCAGAACACCTTCTGTCACCGTGATTTTCTGACCGACCGTCAAGAGTCCCGGTCTTTCCATTTTAAATTCCATCACACGCATAGCAATGCATCTCCCTGTCTATCACTTCGCTTTATTGTACTAAAATATTTTTATGTTTGCAAGGCATTCTTACATAACTGCCTTTTTGTAAATTCTTGTAAAGTATAGGATTTCCGCAACTGCCGTAATGCTCCAGGAAAAGATATAGAGCAGATACAGCGAGGTAATCGTTCCAAAATAGGCAAATACCGTGTATATCCAGATAATACGGAAAACACAGGAGCCCATAATAACGATAAACGTAGGAACAACACTCTTTCCCAAACCTCTCGATGCCGCAATCGTACAGTCCATAAAAGCAGACACCGCATAGGAAAAGCCCATGATGGTCAGGCGTCGCATGCCGGCCTCCATGACAACTGCATCTGTAGTAAACAAGGACAGGAACGGCCGCCCGAAGCATACCAGCGTAACTCCCAGAAACAATCCGATACCAAAGGAATATGCCATGCTGATGAGATAGCTTCTTAGGACACGGTCCTTTTTCCTTGCACCGTAGTTCTGCCCGATAAAGCTGCCGCAAGCCGTATAAAAGGCTGCCATGACATCATACACCAGACCGTCCGCATTGGCAGCGGCAGCATTTCCCTCCACCATGGTCGTACTAAAGGAATTAATGCCTGCCTGCACGAAGAGATTCGCAAACTGAAAGATTGCATTCTGGACACCGGATGGGATTCCAAGGCTTAAGATTGCCCATGCCTTATCCTTATGTAAACGTATGGCGGACAACTGCAAGGCAAAGGACTCCCTGCTGCGAAACAGCGTCAGCATAATCAGCACCGCCGAGGTATATTGGGAAATGACGCTGGCAATGGCAACCCCATCCACATCCATGCCGCATACAATGACAAAGAACAGATTCAGCACCACATTGACAGCCCCTGCTATAGACAAAAAGCACAAAGGCCGCTTCGTATCACCTGCCGCACTTAGAACGGCATTTCCGTAGTTGTACAAAGCCAGTGCAGGCATGCCCATAAAATAAATCCGCATATATAAGGCGGCTCCATCCAGCAATTCCGGCTTGGTATTTAACAGCTGCAATATTCCCCGCGAAAAGAACCACCCCAATAACATAATTAAGACGCCGACAATCAGGCTTAAAACCGCTGCCGTATGTACAGTTTCTTTCAAATCCTTTTGGTTCTTAGCACCGATATTGAGTGCCACCACTATATTGGTTCCACCTGCCATACCGATCAGAAAGCCGGTGAATAATGTGACAAGTATCGTCGTGGAACCCACCGCACCCAGCGCCGCAGAGCCGGCAAACCGTCCCACCACCGCTAAATCTGCCATGTTAAATAGAACCTGCAGCAGATTCGTCAGTATCAGTGGCAAACTGAACACTAAAATCTGCTTTTTCAAAGGACCCTGTGTCAGGTCCTGTTCATATCGTTTCATGGTAACTCCATGCTCCTTTTTCCCTAGTTCAGTACCAAATTAAAATAACCGTTCTCCGGAGTATCTTCCGGCAAAAACATGCCGCAGGTGTAAAAGGAGCGCTGTAACAGCGCCTTCTGTCTGCCAAGCGCCCTTAACAGTATCTTGGCCATCGCAACAGCTTCTTCTGTTTCTCCTGCCGTAATTTCCTGAATACGGATCTCGCCCTCCGGGCCTTCCACTTCCCGGTACAGTATGCCGTATTCCTCCTTCCCACAGGTAATCCTGCCGCAGAGGCCGCCCTCTGCCTGCGCCTGTCTGACTGCATAGGCAATCATATCCTCAGGCTGTTCCACACAGGCAATACCCACAAAGGCTTTTTTTCTCAGAGAGATATATTCTCCTATCCCTATTGCCCGCACGTCACAGGCTTGTCTACCGGCTGTTGTTTCGTCCCTCTCACCGACTGTAATCCGGATTTTCTCCTCACGAAAGCAGGGCCGGAAATCTCTTTTTTCATAAAAAGCTGCCAGTTCCCTGTCTGCAGGCACCAGCACTGCCACCTTTCCTTCTGCTTCCAGCATATCGGACACCGCACGAAGAAGCCGTGTGCAGATGCCTCTTTTTCTAAACGCTGCTCCTGTGGCTACAGCATATATGTATTCGGCAGATACCCTGCTGCCATCAGCGGTATGCAGCCATACCGGCAGCAGAACAAGCTGTCCGGCAAGCACATCCTTCTCTTTCCAGATGCAGATGCGCGCTTTTCCCGCAAAGGCAGTAAAAAAGTCTGTGATTTCTTCCGCTGTGTCACCGAAGCTTTCCTTCCAGACAGCAATCACTTCAGGCATATCCTCTTTTTTTGCAAATTGCATCATAAAATCTGCCCCTTACACCTTGCCACAAATTTTTCCAGCATGATTGGATGGTAGGATTCCTTTGCTTTCCTGAGTCCTTCCAGGCCATCATCCTCTTCCCGATTTACATAAGTATATTCCTGCATCATATGTTTGACATATTCCCTGTTGAGCATGGGATATGCCCCATTGATCTCCGCAAAAGCTTTTTCTACATGCACCACATAGGTGTCTCCATTTAAGGGTTCCCCGATTGTAAAGCCG
>JBJFCM010000267.1:0-2227 GCA_051888955.1 Lachnospiraceae bacterium
TTTTTCAAAACACCTATCTAAATACCTTTATAAAATTTATGCAAACGGATTTTCGGTAGGATACATCATGCCCTTAGGCTGATTGAAGTTCAAATCCTCAACCGGTACACCAATGTATTTGAATACTTCAAACAGCGCTTTACCGAAGTGGCCGAAAGCAACTGCGCCATGGTGAGGATAATTCTTTTCAATCAGTACGTGACGGTAAAATCTGCCCATCTCAGGAATTGCGAATACACCGATGCCACCAAAGGACTTGGTCGCTACAGGAAGAACCTCACCCTGTGCGATATAAGCACGCAGCTTACAGTCAGCAGTGCTCTGCAGACGGTAGAAGGTGATGTCTCCGGGAACGATATCTCCTTCCAGGGTACCCTGTGTTACTTCCTCGGGAAGGGCTCTTGCCATAATCATCTGATACTTCATGTTGCAGAATGCCAGCTTCTTAGAACAGGTATTGCCGCAGTGGAAGCCCATGAAAGTATCCTGATGTGTATAGTTGAATTTGCCCTTGATAGCTTCTTCATACATATCATCGGGAACAGTATTGTTAATATCCAGCAAGGTAACCACATCCTCGCTGACACATGCACCGATGAACTCGCTCAAGCAACCGTAGATATCAACTTCACAGGATACGGGGATGCCCATACCGGTGAGACGGCTGTTCACATAGCAGGGAACAAAGCCAAACTGGGTCTGGAATGCTGGCCAGCACTTACCGGCGATAGCCACATATTTTCTGTAGCCCTTATGTGCTTCTACCCAGTCTAACAGGGTCAGCTCGTACTGCGCCAGTTTAGGCAGTATCTCAGGCTTTAAGTTGCCTGCGCCCAATTCTGCTTCCATCTCTTTTACCTTCTCAGGAATACGGGGGTCTCCGGCATGCTTATTGAAGGCTTCAAACAAATCCAGTTCGGAATTCTCTTCGATTTCTACACCAAGGTTGTATAACTGCTTAATCGGTGCATTACATGCCAGGAAGTTCAGAGGTCTGGGACCAAAGCTGATAATCTTTAAATCGGACAGGCCGACAATGGCTCTTGCAATAGGCAGGAAATCATGCAACATATCAGCGCACTCTGCAGCAGTGCCTACAGGATATTCCGGAATATATGCCTTTACGTTGCGAAGTTTTAAGTTGTAGCTTGCATTTAACATACCGCAATAAGCATCTCCACGTCCGCCCTTTAAGTCATTCTGGGTCTCTTCTGCTGCTGCGATGAACATTGCAGGACCGTCAAAGTGCTTTGCCAAAAGGGTCTCACTGATTTCAGGACCGAAGTTGCCAAGGTATACGCAAAGTGCATTACAACCTGCTTTCTTGATGTCCTCTAATGCCTGCACCATATGAATTTCGCTCTCTACAATGCAGACAGGGCATTCATATACGCCCTCTGTACCATATTTGGATGTGTAAGCCTCCATCAGTGCCTTTCTTCTGTTCACTGATAAGGATTCCGGGAAGCAGTCACGGCTGACTGCTACTACTCCGACTTTTACCTGGGGTAAATTGTTGAACATTGTGATATCCTCCTTATAATTACTATTGATTTTCTTTTTAGTTTCAGTCCTCAGTCAGGCAGAGGTTCTTGCCCTTTAATCCTAAAAAGGTGCCTGCATCAAGGCCGCCCTCGGCATGGCCGATGAGCCATTTATTCACGGCGGTAATCAGTGCATCTTCACTGGGAGCTTTACCGTTTTCTACCTTAGTGTGAACTGCCTTTAAGGGATAATTGGTTCCTCTGGGCAATACGACTGCTACTTTGAAGCCTTTACCCGCCAAATCGCAGGGAGCATAGTGTAATGTAGTGGCGTAAATCTCTACGGCTGTGCCCGCCGGTACCAGGAAAGCTTCTACCTTGGCGGTATCATAAGTGAAATCCTCCTCCACATCCGTAAGCAGTCCTAACATCAGTACAGCGTCGGTAGCTGCCACATTGATCTCGGAATCTCTGTGATATTCCAAAGCATTCAACATGGTGTTATGTCCATTGCAATAGCCAATCTGGATGGGCATCTCGCCGTATGTAACGGTGGATATTTCCTCCATAACAGGTAAGTCTTCCAAAATCTTCACAGAAGGCTCATAAGCAACTCCTTCCGGCAGCGGCGTCTCTTCCATCTTTGCCACCAATGCAGAAAAATCCACATTGTCCACCACGCGGCCATATTTTCCGAACGCGGCATCCGTAACTTTTTTGATTTCCATTTTGTTCTCCTTTCC
>JBJFCM010000267.1:2327-5101 GCA_051888955.1 Lachnospiraceae bacterium
ATGAGCTGGTATCCTGGCTGATAATATTATTTTATAATCTCAAATACCGGTTTAAGCGCCGGGTAAATCTCTTTGAACTGCTGATATCTCTCTTCGTATTTTGCAGCAATTTCAGGCTCCGGCTCTACGGTATCCACTACCTTTACCAGCTTCTCCGCAATCTCTTCCACGCTTGCATATTCGCCGCAGGCTACTGCTGCTAACATGGCACCGCCCATGGCAGGCCCTTCTTCACTCTCCAGGATATCTACCTTCATATTCATCACATTGGCAATAATTCTGCGCCACAGCGGACTCTTGGCACCGCCGCCGCAGATTTTGGTACGTTCAATATGGATACCTAAGCTCTTAGCTACCTCCAGGGAATCCCTGAGTGCGAAAGCCACGCCCTCCAGTACCGCCTGCGTCATATCCGCACGGCTGGTATCCATTGTCATGCCAATGAAGGTACCCCTTGCGTTGGGATTGTTGTGGGGAGAGCGCTCTCCCATCAGATATGGCAGGAAATACACATGGTTCTCACCCAGTGCAGTAATCTCCTCCTGCTCTTTTCCATAGTCCTTCGTGCCGATGATCTCATCCATCCACCATTTGTTACAGGAAGCAGCGCTGAGCATACAGCCCATCAGGTGATAGGTACCGTCAGCATGTGCAAAGGAGTGCAACGCATTATACTTATCCACGCCGAATTTCTTGGAAGAGATAAAGATCGTACCGCTGGTTCCCAGGGAAATATTGCAGCGGCCATCTCCTACAGTGCCGGTTCCTACGGCTGCTGCCGCGTTGTCGCCTGCACCTGCTGCCACCTTCACGGTTCTAGGAACACCCAGTCTGTCTGCAATTTCCGGCTTTAGGCATCCTACACATTCGTAACTCTCATATACCTTTGCCAATTGATCTTCCTTCACACCGCAGATATCGCACATCTCTTTGGACCAGCAGCGGTTCTTCACATCGAACAGAAGCATACCGGAGGCATCCGACACATCCGTGCAGTGTACACCGGTCAGCATATAAGCAATATAGTCCTTAGGAAGCATAATCTTGGCAATCCGTGCAAAGTTCTCCGGCTCCTTGTTCTTCACCCACAAAATCTTGGGTGCCGTAAAACCGGTAAAGGAAATATTGGCCGTATACTCGGATAACTTATCCTTACCGATGACATTGTTCAAATAGTCACATTCTTCGTAGGTTCTCCCGTCGTTCCACAGAATAGCGGGGCGAATCACCTTATCCTCAGCATCCAGAATGACCAGTCCGTGCATCTGTCCGCCAAAGCTGATGCCTGCCACCTGACTCTTATCAGTAGACTTTAAAAGCTCCTCTAAGCCTGCCATGGTCTCCGTAAACCAGTCCTCAGGATTCTGCTCTGACCAGCCCGGATGCGGAAAAAATAACGGATATTCCCTGGATACCACATTCTGAATCTGTCCCTTTTCGTTCATAAGCAGCAGCTTCACTGCCGATGTTCCCAAATCTACTCCGATATACAGCATAAATACCTCCTTGTTCACGCTGTGCACGTGCACGCTATACCCTTATGATAATCGTTCCTGCACGGAAAATCAAGTAGGGAAAATTTTTTCGTTTTTTTCCACAAAATCAATGCTTTTTTTGTGGGTTTGCAAAACCTGTTTTCGTCATTTTCACAGTTTTTGTGCACAGGCACGTTTTTGCACGCTTCTAAAATTGACTTGCTATTTTTCTTATGCTAAAGTAGATATGATGATGTGTCGCAGGCTGCGACACGATAAGGAAACAAAGCAAGGGAGGCTGTCTATGGCTACCATAAAGGAAATTGCAGAACTAGCCGGTGTATCCCGGGGAACCGTGGACAGGGTATTGAATAACCGCGGCTCCGTCAACAGCGCTACTGCCGAAAAAATACTGGAAATCGCAAAGGCTCTGGACTATAAACCCAACCGGGCCGGTATCGTGCTGGCAGCGCAGAAAAAGCGGCTGAAGCTGGGTGTTATCCTGTTTTCTGCAGACAACCCTTTTTTTGAGGATGTACTGGCCGGTGTAGAAGCAAAATCTCAGGAATTGTCCGGCTACAACTGCAGTGTGGTCGTAAAGCAGGTGCATTTCGATATCCATGAGCAGCTTGCTGCTATCGACGAGCTGGAAGCAGAAGGAGTAAACGGCATTGCGATGGCCCCCTGCAACCATGCAAGTATCAAAGAACGTATCAACAGCCTCTTTGAAAAAGGTATTCCTGTTGTCACCCTGAACACGGACATCGAGGGTTCTAAGCGGATTGCCTACGTAGGAAGCAATTACACCCATTCCGGTGAGACAGCCGCAGGGCTTATGCATCTGATGACCTTTGGCAAGGTCAAGCTGGGCATTGTCAGCGGTTCTGCCGATATCCTCTGTCATACGGAGCGGGTCGCCGGCTTTCGGAAAGCGGTACAGGAGCATTATTCCAATATAGAGATTGTGGAAACCATTGAAAATCATGACGATGAAATAGAAAGCTATGAGAAAACGGCTGCGCTGCTTAATGCACACCCTGACATCAATGCCCTGTTCTTCGCAGCAGGCGGCGTCTATGGGGGCTGCCGGGCCGTTATTTCTGCCCAGCTTGCAGGCAAAACAAGAATCCTGGCCTTTGACAAGGTACCCACTACCAAAGCGCTGGTAGAAGACGGCATCATTGCCGCAACCATTTGCCAGCAGCCAAAAATCCAGGGGACAAAGCCCCTGGACATACTGTTCGCTTATCTGACCGCCGGTGAAATTCCCCAAAAAGAGCACTATTACGTGGCGGTGGA
>JBJFCM010000268.1:0-5094 GCA_051888955.1 Lachnospiraceae bacterium
GAGGAATACTGGTCTCTGGACGCGGTACTCTCCGTGAAGGGGGAGAAGAAGCCCCTTACGGCAAAATATTATGGCACCACGGATGGCAGGCAGGCTGTGACAGATAAGGAGCAGGCAGATGCCATTATGGATTCCCTCAAGGGGGCAGAGTATCAGGTGAAGGAAGTGAAGAAGGGAGAACGTCTGAAAAAGGCGCCTTTGCCCTTTACCACATCCACTCTGCAGCAGGAAGCAAGCAAGGTGCTGAATTTTTCCACACAGAAGACCATGCGTCTTGCACAGCAGCTTTACGAGGGTGTGGAAATCAAGGGAGAAGGCACAGTGGGTCTGATTACCTACCTGCGTACGGATTCCACCCGCGTCTCCGAGGAAGCTGAGAGCATGGCAAAGGAATATATCAGTAAGGTATACGGAGAGGAATATGCCGGAGAGGGTACGGACAAAAAGGCCGGACAGAAGATACAGGATGCCCATGAAGCAATCCGCCCCACCAGGATTTCCCTGACGCCTATTGAATTAAAGGATGAGTTACCCCGCGATTTATTCAGATTGTATCAGCTCATTTGGAAGAGATTTACAGCCAGCCGTATGCAGCCGGCCCGCTACGAGACCACCTCGGTTAAAATCGGTGCAAATGGGCATACATTTACCGTTGCAGCCTCCAAGGTGCTGTTTGACGGTTTCATGAGTGTATATACCCAGGAGGACGAAGAAAAAGAGGAGAACAATCATCTTGCGGGCAGCCTGGATAAGGACAGCGAGCTTACCTTCCGGGAATTTGAAGAGAAGCAGCATTTTACCCAGCCACCGGCACACTACACGGAAGCTTCTCTGGTACGTGCCCTGGAGGAACTGGGAATTGGGCGTCCCAGTACCTATGCGCCTACCATTACTACGATTCTGGCGAGAAGATATGTGGTGAAGGAGAACCGTAACCTGTATGTGACAGAATTGGGCGAAGTAGTCAACAATATGATGAAGGAAGCCTTTCCTACCATCGTGGACGTGAATTTCACAGCCAATCTGGAGGCTCTTCTGGATGGAGTGGAAGAGGGCAAGGTCAATTGGAAGACCGTTGTGTCCAACTTTTATCCTGATTTGGATGAAGCGGTGAACAATGCGGAAAAGGAACTTTCCCAAGTGGAAATTGCGGATGAGGAATCCGATGAAATCTGTGAAAACTGCGGCAGGCGTATGGTAATTAAGTACGGTCCTCACGGCAGGTTCTTAGCATGTCCGGGCTTCCCGGAATGCCGCAATACCAAGCCCTATTTTGAAAAAATCGGGGTAGCATGCCCGAAATGCGGTAAGGATATCGTACTGAAGAAGACAAAAAAAGGCAGAAAGTATTACGGATGCATTGATAACCCGGAGTGCGATTTCATGGTTTGGCAGAAGCCCAGCAATGTCAGATGTGAGAAATGCGGCTCCCTGATGCTGGAAAAAGGAAACAAACTGGTCTGCATGGATGAGAACTGTGGCTATGTAGTGGCCAAAACGGAAAAAGAGTGATAATTTTCAGAAATTATATATAAAGCACCAAAAATATAAAAAAATTGCTAATATGTACATTGAAAAGCAGATTTATGTGTGGTAAAATAGAAGATGACTTGAAACTCATCATGTTTTTGGAATTCGAATGCAACGATTTGTTGCCGCCATGGAGGAATCTGAATGAGCAGTGTACAGTTACTGGATAAAACCAGAAAAATAGGTAAATTATTGCATAACAACAATTCCAGCAAAGTGGTCTTTAATGATATTTGCAAGGTTATGCGTGAAATCTTGAGCTCCAATGTGCTGGTTATCAGTCGTAAGGGGAAGGTGCTCGGGGTAGGTAAGCTGGACAGCATCGAACCGATTACGGAATTGATTGATGAGAATGTGGGCGGATTTATCGATTCCATGCTGAATGAGAGACTGCTCGGCATCCTTTCCACAAAGGAGAATGTCAATCTGGAGACCTTAGGCTTTGAGCATGTGGATGTGAAGAAGTTTCAGGCGATTATCACACCGATAGAGATTGCAGGCGAAAGACTGGGAACGCTTTTCGTATACAAATGCAATGAGCAATATGATATTGATGATATTATTTTATGCGAATATGGAACCACTGTGGTAGGACTTGAAATGCTTCGGGCAGTCAATGAGGAGAGTGCAGAAGAGAGCAGGAAGCTTGCAGTCGTCAAATCGGCCATTTCCACACTATCTTTTTCTGAGATGGAGGCGATTACCCACATCTTCGATGAGCTGAACGGCATGGAGGGAATTCTGGTGGCCAGCAAGATTGCCGACAGAGTGGGAATTACCCGTTCCGTTATTGTGAATGCCTTAAGAAAGTTCGAGAGTGCGGGTGTCATTGAATCCCGTTCCTCCGGTATGAAGGGAACTTATATTAAGGTCTTAAATGATGCGGTATTTGATGAGATTGAAGAATTGAAAAAGCAGAACCGCAGGTAGTAAGGCCAATCTAAAATTTTATAGAGAATGGATTGCAGAAAATAAAGGGATTTATTGTGAATGACAATAGGTCCCTTTTTGTATACAGATGTATCTTTTGGGTATATCTTGTACTTTCATCGACAAAAAAACACAAGATGAGGTACTTTTTTTGATAAATAGCCATAAAATGCTTGTGTTTTTCGACAGATAACTTATAATAGAATATATTGGGTTTGGTATGCGGTTTTGTATTGTAAGAAGGGAGTAGACATATGATAAACACGAATGCTTTTGATTACATAAATGTGCTTGACAAGGCAGCTGACGCATCCTGGCTGCGCAATGACGCCATTGCCAACAACATAGCGAATGTGGATACGCCGGGCTATAAGAGACAGGATGTGGCTTTTGAAAGCGAATTGAAGAAGGCGCTGGGGAGAAGCAGCAATACGTCCAATATGGATCAGAGAGTGGCTTCCGTAAGGACTGACCAGTTGACACCGAAGACTTATACGGACCTGGAGGGTTATTCTTACCGGCTGGATGGCAACAATGTGGATATTGAGACGGAGAATGTGATGCTTGCCGAGAATCAGCTCAAATACCAGGGACTGATGAACAGTATTTCCCAGGAATTTGCCAATCTGCAGGCTGTGATGAAGTAGGAGGAGTAGCGTATGGGAATGTTTGATGCTTTTAATATCAATGCTTCCGGTATGACGGCACAGAGATACCGTATGGATATTATTTCTGAGAATGTGGCCAATGCCAACACCACCAGGACCGAGGATGGCACTCCCTACAGGAGAAAGGTGGTTACCTTTGAAGAGAAGGGAGCCGGCACATCCTTTGGTAATGTGTTTAAGTCTGCCCGGAATAAATATTCGGGCAGCGGCGTGAAAGTAGATGCGGTGCATGAGGATACCTGGACCGAGATGAATATGGTATATGACCCGTCCCATCCCGATGCGGATGAAAACGGATATGTGACTTATCCCAATGTCAATATCATTACGGAGATGACGAACCTGATTGATGCCAGCCGTTCCTATGAGGCCAATGCGACGGCCTTTACGGCAAGTAAATCCATGGCGTCACAGGGCCTGAACATCGGTAAGTCATGATAGCGGAGCTTAAATGTACGGGGCACGGAACGGTAAGGAACGTGTAGAGGAGGAAGTATGGATATTTCGACGACACTAGCAGGGATTAATACAGAGAAGATTGCCCAGAATGCAGCGAGCATAGGACTGAATTCTTCCTATGGTCTGGTGGGCAGGGTGAATGCGAAGGAAAGCCTGTCTGCGGAGGGGACCATGTTCGATTCGCTTCTCAATACGGCAATCAACAACATCAAGACCACCAACAGTTATTTATCCGATGCGGAAAATGAAGAGATAAAATTTGCGCTGGGGGAAACGGAGAATACTCATGATTTGACCATCGCTTTACAGAAGGCATCTACAGCACTGCAGTATACTGTGGCTATCAGGGACAAGGTATTGGATGCTTATAAGGAAATTATGCAGATGCAGATTTAGAGGAAGCAAGGGGCCATCGGCAGATGGCTTGGTGTGAGAAGTACATGGCATCTGTCAGGTAAGGAGAAGGAATCATGCCGGATAAAATCAAAGAGATTTTAGATAAGGTATTGGCGTGGTGGAATAAATTCACCACCAAACAGAAGACGATTATTATAGCAATCACAGCGGCAGTTGTGTTTACTTTTGCTATTTTGATTTATGTGTTTACGAGACCACAGTATGTGCAGTGGCAGCAGTGTGATAACACCTCAGAAGCGGCAGAGGTCATTGAGATACTGGAGGGCAGCAATATAGATTATCAGACCTCAACAGACGGTCTGAGCATCAAGGTGAAGGTAGAACAGCTGTCAGTAGCCAATCTGGCATTGGGTGCGGCAGGATATATGCCGGACGATTATTCCTTTGAAGATTATGCTTCCGGAGGTAGCTTATCTACGACACAGTCAGACAGGCAGAAGATGTGGCAGCATTATCTGGAGCAGAAGCTGGCAAAGGACATTACAGCCATTGAGTCTGTGAAAAGTGCCGCTGTTACTTTACATATTCCGGATCAGACCGGCACGCTGATTGCTTCAGACGAGGAATCCTCTGCGTGGATTCAACTGGTACTGTATGATAAATTCACTTCCGAACAGGCGGCGACCGTGGCCAGAGCCGTGGCAACAGCCTTAGGTAACCGCTCCACAGCCAATATTACCATTGTGGACAGCAATGCCAATCTGTTGTTTTCCGGGGAAGAGGATTACAGCACGGCAGGCGTGGCTAACAGTATGTTAGAACTGCGCTCCCAGGCAGAGGCTATGGTAGGGGCAGATGTAAAGAAGGTTCTGGTAGGCTCCAAACAGTTCGATATGGTGGAGGTTGCATGCAGGCTGGACATTGATTTTGCGGAGTACCAGCGCACGATACATGAGTATTATGCTAACGCCGGCAGGGACGAGGGCATGTACTCTCATTTGGAAACCTATGAAGATTCCAATTCCAGCGGCGTCAGCGGCATTCCCGGTACTGACTCCAACAATGAGACCACCTACCAGTTCCAGGACGGAACCGATACGGAGAGCTCTTCCAGCCAGACGATTATAGATTATCTGCCGAATGAGCTTAT
>JBJFCM010000269.1:0-5083 GCA_051888955.1 Lachnospiraceae bacterium
AAGATTCCGTTCTTGGCACCGGCTTCGATTGCCATATTGGCAATGGTAAAGCGGTCATCCATGGACAGGTTCTGGATACCATCTCCCGTAAATTCCAGGGATTTGTAAAGTGCTCCGTCCACACCGATCATACCGATAATATGCAGGATGACATCCTTGCCGGAAACCCATCTGGAAGGCTTGCCAGTAAGAGTGAACTTCAGTGCGGAAGGTACCTTGAACCAGGCCTTACCGGTAGCCATACCTGCCGCCATATCCGTGCTGCCTACACCGGTAGAGAAAGCGCCCAATGCGCCATAAGTACAGGTGTGGGAATCGGCACCAATGATGACATCGCCGGCAACAGTCAGTCCTTTTTCAGGCAGAAGCGCATGCTCGATACCCATCTCTCCTACTTCAAAATAATTGGTAATTTCATTTCTGCGCGCAAATTCCCTTACGCATTTACAGTGCTCCGCCGACTTAATATCCTTGTTAGGCACAAAATGATCCGGTACCAGCGCAATCTTATCCTTGTTAAAGACGCCTTCTACCTTCATTTTTTCCATTTCCTTGATTGCTACCGGGCTGGTGATATCGTTGCCCAGCACCAGATCCAAATCTGCTTCGATCAGCTGCCCTGCTTCTACTTTATCAAGCCCTGCATGTGCAGCCAGAATTTTCTGTGTCATTGTCATTCCCATAGTGTTTCCTCCGAGTATTGCTTTCATTTCTGTTTCTTTTGCTATTGTAACACAGGTTATTATATTCTTCAAATATATATAATTCATATTTACTATGATTACAGGTTATGATAATATGAGAAGTACGCAGAAACGGAGGATGAAAATGAATCAGCAGAATTTGAATTTGTATCACATTTTTTATGAGGTAGCCGTATGCGGGAATATTTCGGGAGCAGCCAGGAACCTCTTTATTTCCCAGCCGGCGATTTCCAAGGCGATATCCAAGCTGGAAAGCAATCTTTCCACTACATTATTTATCAGAAGCTCCAGGGGCGTGAAACTGACGCCTGAAGGAGAATTGCTCTTCAAGCAGATTGACACGGCCTTTCATGCCATTAAGCAGGGAGAAGAACAATTGCAGAAGAATTTAAAGCTGGGTATCGGCCAGTTGTCCATCGGTGTCAGCACCACCCTCTGTAAATATATGCTGCTTCCCTATCTACAGACCTATATCCGTGAAAATCCCCATGTCAAGCTGTCCATTTACTGCCAGTCCTCCATTGAGACCATTGCAGGTCTGGAAAGTGGCAAACTGGACATCGGACTGATTGGAGAAAGCGACAAGATGGGTGACCTCTCCTTCTATCCGGTGGAAGAAATCCAGGATATGTTTGTGACCACTAAGGAATATATGACCCATCTTAAGGAGCGCAGCACCGGGGAAGAAAAGGATCTTCTTTCCCATGCCACCCTGCTTTTGCTGGACAAAAAGAACATCACCCGTCAGTACGTAGAAAAATACCTGCTGTTAAAGGATATCACGCCGGAACAGCAGTTGGAGGTCACTACCATGGACCTGCTGATTGAGTTTGCCAAGATTGGTATGGGAGTAGCCTGTGTCATCAGCAACTTTGTAAAAAAAGAGCTGGAAGAAGGCACCTTGATTCCCTTCCCCATGGCAGAGCCTATTCCGAAACGAAAAATAGGATTTGCCTGCAGAAAACAGACAAATCCTACTGCCGCCATGGCAAAATTTTTATCTCTTATCGGCACTGCGGATGCAAAGCAGCTTATCCCTTAATAGGGAATACCGTAATCGCTTTAAACAAATCTCCGTCGCTTTCTAACAGGAACCTGCCGCCCTGCAGCTCCACGAAGCTCTTGACAATAGCCAGTCCCAGGCCGCTGCCCTCCGTATTACGTGAAGCATCTCCTCTCACAAAACGTTCTGTGAGCTGTGAGGCATCTACGGTGATTTCCGTGGCAGAAATATTTTTTAAGGAAATGATAATCTCCTTTGTGGTAACGGTTCCCTGCACGTACACTCTTGTGCCCGGCAGCGAATATTTTGCAATGTTCCGGAAGAGATTTTCATATATGCGATAGGTTTTCTGACTATCCAAGGATACTAACACCTTTTCCATCGGAAGCTGCATTCGTACATCTAAATTTGCTGCCGCCAGATCATCGGACATTTCAAGTTCCACCTGCTTGACGAGGTTGCAGATATCCACATCCATACGATTTAACGTGATATTTCCGCTTGTCGCCTTACTCACCTCAAACAAATCCTCAATCAACACCTTCAGACGCAGTGACTTTCTCTCCAAAGTATCCAGATATTCCTTCCTCTGCTCCTCGGTAATATTTTCTTCCTTCAACAAATCCACGTAGGTGATGATGGCTGTCAGTGGTGTCTTTAAGTCGTGGGACACGTTGGTAATCAGCTCCGATTTCATCTTCTGGCTCTTAACTTCTTCCTCCACCGCAGTACGGAAACCTGTCTGGATATTCAGAAGCTGATCCTTAAAGGGATTGAAAATACCCAGATCCTCCGTTATCTCCACGTTTAAATTTCCATCAGAAATTTCTTTAATCTTGGACAACAGGATGACATACTTTTTCTGCACCCTGCTCACATAGAATTTCAACAGGAAATATAGCACGATGGAATAAACCACCGTCACGGCAAAGCCTCCCACCCACAAAAGGCTGATAAAAAACAGGATGACGGCATTGATAAGTACAACCTTAAAAATAGTCTTGCCGGCCTTCTTTGTCACATCAACATGCTCCAAGGCATCCAGCCCCCGTAAAAACTGCTTTTTACAGAAGGGAAAAATCCTGTACAGCAGGCAGTTTTCCTTTATATACCTTTTAAAGCCTTTTTCCCGTAAAGGTCTAAGGGTAAGTCCAATGTACCAGGCGCTCATAAATATCAGGAACAATAAAAATGCATGCAGCAGGTAAGAAATTTCAGTGGCGGCCCGGTTGGATACCCCCGTAAAATGCATAATATCCGAGGCTGCCGTTCCCTCTAAAAGTCTTATGATGCTGGACAAAAATTCCGAGGTAAAACAGGCCGCAAATACTATAATGATGGCAATCGCTTCCACCGGCAGGTTAAAGCATTTGTTTTCATGAAAGTCTTTTATCATCAGCTTGTTAAGTGGCAGAAAAAGCGCCAACAGACCTACAGCAATAAAAGCCAATGCAATCCATCCCATAACACCGGAACTCTGATAGGAATAAAAAGCATCCGACTCTATGGAATAACCATAATAATACTCAAACCCATAAGAAACATATTTCTCCCAGGAGGCCTGTGTCATCCCATAGATAAAACGGCAGTTTTTCGGTCCGTCCCCATACTGCAGAAAATTAAAGTCATTGTCGTAAGAAAAGTGGGAATAGTCACTCTCTGACAGACAATCCTGCAAAATCTGATTTTTTACCAACGCACATTCTGCGGCATTTTTCATTAACTGCTCTGCGTTATCTGACTTTGCCGTCTGAATGGAAGGCGAACCATTTTTATCATATACGATTTCCAGGTAATAAAAATACTTATCTGTTACATCAGGCATATTCTCTGCTGTATTGCTGATCACAGTGCCTGTTTCCAAATCCTCTGCATAATAGTCAAAAAACTGCAGGTGCTCCAAGGCACCGTTTTCATAATATTTAAGTATAGTATTAAATGCCGATTTCAGGCCCTGTAAATCTTCCTCTTCATAATCCTCATAGTTATCCCCCAATACACCTTCCAGGTTGGTCAGATAAATATCGGAGTATTGTACGCTTTTTCCCGTTGCTTTTTCATACAGATTCTTGTACAGCACATAGTTCTCCGTAAACAATTGTCTAACCGTACCTTCTGCTTCCAGCGGATTTTGATAAACACTGTCAGCATAGCTCTTTACAAAGCCGTACGTGCTCATGGTAATCACCACCGCCATGAGTGGTATGAGAATAGAAATGCTTATTAACCGCATCCTTCCGGATTTCTTTAAGGTCTCTTCTTTCATCTTAACCCTCTCTATTGCTTTTCAATCTTGTACCCGACACCCCATACCACCTTTAAGTATTTAGGGTTCTTAGGGTCTATTTCTATCTTTTCCCTGATATTTCTCACATGCACCATGATGGTATCGGTATTCACCGCCTTTTCGTTCCAGATCCTTTCATAGATTTCATCTGCTGAAAAGACCCGGCCCGGATTTTTTATCAAAAGCTGCACGATTTTAAATTCCATGGGCGTCATTTTCACCGGATTACCGTCCACACTAACCTCTACGGTCTCTTCATTCAATTCCAGTCCACCGATAGTGTAGACATGTTCATTCACTGCATTCTGGGTTGCAGAAAGGTATTTGGTATATCTTCGTAACTGGGAGTTCACCCGGGCCAAAAGTTCCATGGGGGTAAAGGGCTTCGTCACATAATCGTCTGCACCCATATTCAGTCCTAAAATCTTATCCACTTCTTCTGACTTTGCAGAAAGCATGATAACAGGGAATTCCTCTCCCATAGCCCTTAACTTCATGAGCATGGTTACCCCGTCCATCACCGGCATCATGATATCCACGATTGCCAGATGGATTTCCTCTGTTTCGATGACCTTTAGCCCTTCCCGGCCGTTAGCTGCCTGAAACACCTCATAGCCCTGATTTTTTAAATATATCTCAATGCCTTCCCTGATTTCTTTGTCATCCTCAACGATTAAGATACGGTTTTTGTTTTCCACTGTTTCATCCCTCTTCTATAATTTGTATGATATAGATTGCCAATCCCATTTCCGGATTCTGCTGCATATTCCATTACTATTTTATTATACTGTCTGAGGGCTTCCTTCGCAACACTGCTTTCATTGAATGCCAGGGCCGTGGAATGAGCTCCTTCCTTCAATCTGCCGCACAAGAAACTGTCTGTAATCAGAATATTCAGCTTTTCTGCAAAGATATCCATTTTCTCCGGAACCAGAAAGCCGTTTACGCCATCTTGTATCAGGTCTGAAACCCCTGTAGCCCTTACGCCGATTGCAGGAGTCCCCGCCGCAAAAGCCTCCAGCAACACAATTCCCTGTGTTTCCGATTTTGAAGCAAACAAAAAGGCATCTGCAGCTTTGTAATAGTCCT
>JBJFCM010000270.1:0-5024 GCA_051888955.1 Lachnospiraceae bacterium
CCGTCTTTCTACCATCGTGGATTCAGACGTGATACTGGTGATGAAGGACGGCCATATCATCGAACAGGGCAATCATAAGGAACTGCTTGCAAAAAACGGCTTCTATGCGGAACTGTATAACAGCCAGTTCGCGCTGAGTGAGTAGGATGGAGGTATGAAACAATCGTATATATGGGAAGTTGGTTATCCGTAAGTAAGAGGTGCTGGTTACGGTTGCAGTCAAAGAAAAGCAAGATTAGGCAGTATAATAGTAATAACATTGCAAAATAGGGGATGCAAATGAAAAGGATTGGAAAATCACCGGATAAATTCACTACGATACTAACAGATGATGAGTATCGATATTTTTTCTGGAAACAACAGGTAAGTCATGCGCAGATGAAGAAGGACTGGAAGCAGGTGTGGCTTCTGTTAGAGCGTGAGGAGGCAAGGGAATGGAACTGTAATCCGGTCATTCAGGAACAGTTCTATCTTCTGATGCAGGGAATTGTGCAGGAAAAGCTGTTTGGTAATAGGGAAAAAAGTGTATCGAGACGGATGATTTTACGGTACAAGCAATTGTCAGTCGTTAACAGTAGGATGTCAATACCCTGCTGTAGCAGGTAATTCTCCAAGAAGTAGTTCTAATAATTAATTTCATCTTATCTTATAAAGAACTGTCATGGTGTTTTTAATCCAGATTATTTGAGGAGAAGTCATGAGAAAACAAATATTATTTATACTGGCTTTTATCATTGTCTTTTTGACTGCCTGTGGCAGTGCTCCGGTAGCAGAACCGACAGCAGAGCAGGAAAATGAGGCGAAGACGGAATTTACGAAAGAGGATTTTTTGCAGGATTACGATCAGCTTTGGGAGGACTTATACCAAAATTATCCCTTTTTCCCTGTGCTTGAACGGAGAGGGATAGATGTAGAAAAAATTCAACAGTTTTACCGGAATATGCTTGAAGAACGTGTATCAGATTTGAACGGTTTTGCTGCGCTACTGAGCAATATGTTTTACGATATGGATAACTTTGCGCATTTATCCCTGATGGATGTGGAAGTGTACGAACTTTATGCAGAAGTAGCAGAGTTAGAGATGTCACAACAGGAGGCGGAAATATGGAATGAATTTCTTCAAAGTGAACAGACACAAACCAGTTATGGTCTTTTGAAAGAGTCAGGTTCCGTACAGATGATTACTTTGCCGGAGGTGGCAGTCAGCTATTATCCTGACAGTAAAGCGATATATTTCCACTTTTATTCGTTTGACTATTCACTTATCGCAAGAGATGAAAATGTGGTGAAACAGGCTCTTTCACAATACGAGGATGCCCGGCACATCATTTTCGATATCACAGACAATAAAGGGGGAGCAGTGAACTATTGGGTGAATAACATTGTGGCACCATTTGGCGGTGAATATGAATTTCAGAATTACATATTCCTTGGAGATACTCCTGTAAACCGGCAGTTTGTGATGGATAACAATCTGCTCTCTTTACAGCCTGTTTCAGAGCTTCCGGCAGATTATGAGGTTCCTTCCTTTTTGGAGGAGTTCAACATGACTTATTTTTACTGTCAGAAGGAAGTCCTTCCAGAGGAAGGGCAACAGGAGAATACGATTGAGAGCGATGCAAAGAGATGGGTACTGATAAACAACAATGTGTATTCTTCGGCAGAAAGCTTTGCAATCTTTTGTAAGAATACGGGATGGGCAACACTGGTGGGTACGCAGACTATGGGAGATGGGGATATGATGAGCCCGTTACTTTTCTCGTTAAAAAATACAGGGTTGTTAGTAAGATTTTCTACAACCACATTGGCTAACCAGGATGGCACTGCCAATGTGGAAGAAGGAACGAAACCGGATATCGTGTGCAAAGTGAATGAAAGTCCTCTGGATGCCTGTTTGCGGTTGATTGCGAAAAGGAGTAGCATTTACAGCGAATGACTGGCAGTGTTTTCATAATATAGCCATATGCGGAAGCAGTTAGAGTCAATGGATGATTATGATTGGTTGCATATCCAAGTTATTTTGGTGCTTGGGGAAAAATATCTATTATCGAAATTACGCCCCTGGATTAGGAGGAGAGATATGAACAAGGTGTTTGCAATTACAGGTTTAATCATATTGATACTGGGATTTACCGGTTGTGGAGATGGAGAAATCATTTTCAATGAAGGAAACCATAATAGGGAAACAGGCTACGAGGCTGCTTTCAAAACCCAATACGCTGAACTTGACAATTTGACAGTTCATATTGCAACCCGCATTTTTTCAGAGGATACTGTCGTTACGGTAGTCGAACAGGTAGAGAAAGATTATCAAAAACTGGAGAAGGCAACAAAGGAAAACGTAAAAGAGGTAACGGTTTATGTGGTAGAAGCTACTCTTTCCGGAAGGCCACAGATGGTAAATAATGCGGTCTTCTGTACCATATCCGATATAGAGTCCGGTGAATACAGAGAATGCCTGACTGGGGCGTTTTTTGGGGCTGAAAGCTATTGGAAAATAATAGGACTGAATGCATATATTTTTGCAGATACGGAAGAGGCTGTGCCCGCAGATGAAGCCCTACAGGAATTTTATCAGAATGATGCCAACTATCCCGTCTTATCCATGCTCCCACTATATTTTTCAGAGGATTTTGCGGAAGCTGATACGGTGCAGAATGCCAGACGGACGGCCTGTGCACTGACGGAATATATGGTAGCGGAGCTTGGTGTGGAAGAATTCTTAAAGACGGAAGAATTGGCAGAATACCGTCAGAAGTGGTTAGAGGAGCTTGGCCTGGATATGGAGGGAGAGATGTTGGAGGACAGGCTGCACAGGATGGCATACAGCTATTCCCAGGCGTATCCGGCCATTCTGGAATATGAGAATTTTACCTTTTATCTGAACACGACGGACTGGATTGCAACGGCAGATGAATACTACATTTTTTTTCGGGATTTCCTGAACGGCTATGATGAGATTTTGAACTCTTTGCAAAAGGAGGAGCCGGAAGCCTGTCTGCTGTTAGAGGAGAGTATCAGCACCCCTGTATATTTTTATTACATGGCTTCAGATGATATTTCTCATGCAACATCTGCTGATAATAAGGTTTACATAAGCTCTATGGATGCGGCGTATCATGAGATGTTTCATGTTTTTTTACCAGTATTAGATCAGAATTATCATTGGTATTATGAAGGTCTTACGGTATACCTAACAGAAAAGATATGTACTGATTATATGAAAAAAGAAGAAAAAGAACCATTGTTTCAATCGTTGACCAAAGGTGAACTTTATGAGCAGATTTCAGAGGAGGATAGGAAATTTATAGATCATGTGGCAGCCTGTTATTCTTTATCTGCATCATTACCCGAAACAGTGGAAGAAATGGATGGTCTTGTTTTTATGCAAGCGGTAGGTATGACGACCTTGGGATACCCGGAACTGCCAACCACTTTGACAATGGCAATACAGAGTGTGGAAGAGCGCAGCCTGCGCACCACCTTCCGCGCAGGAACGAGGCAGGGCATAGAAGTGGGTAACGACCTGACCTATCCTGAAGCGACAGTCTGTATTTCATATCTTGCAGAGAAATACGGTTTGGAAACGGTTATTTTGGTTGCACAGGGCAAGGTATCGTTTGAAGATGCCTTTCATGGAGATTTTGAGACTATTTTGGAAGAGGTAAAGGATTCTTTGCCTGAACTTAAACCTTGCACGAAATAAACGGTAAAACATTTATCATATAATGCAATAAAACATGTCGCAGTATTCATACAAAAAACAAGTCTTACAAAGCAAGAACTCTATGGGGAAGTGAAATGCTTTCCTGACTATAATCTGGTTATCATCTTAGTTTCAGGAACTCCTCGCTTACAATCACACATTACAATTAAAGCAGGGAGGCAATGGTAACAAACCCGGTTCGTTCGTTTTTCCTGCGAAAGGCGGATACCGGAGAGCACTGCTAATGTGATAGCAGCCTATACAGACATTCGGGACTTTGAGAAATACCTGATTCCGGTAGCTACTGAAAAAGGAGAGGAGAGAGAATACGACATGTGCAAGGCGTTGAGAGATTTACAGACAGGAGGAACTGTTACGTTTAACGAAGGATTCTGTGTTTCAGCAGAAACTGTTTCAGGAGTACTGCATTAATTGACGCTATCTTGTACTGAAACGCCTCCTATATTCCGACGGCGACATCCCGAACTTCTTTTTAAATTGCAGATAGAAGGTCTGGCGGTTGGCAAAGCCAATCATGTTGTCGATTTCATGGATGGGGATGCCGGGCTGGGACAAAAGCTCTATGGCGGCATTCAGGCGGCAGGAGGTAACGGCCTCCCAAAGAGTGGAGCCGGTGGCCTTTTTGTAGATACGTTCCAGGTAGGTGGCATTTAATCCGATATAATCTGCAATCTGCTCGTTGTTTTTAATCAGATAAAAGGCTTCTTTGATATAATTCTCTGCCTTCTCCACGTAGTAGGAGGCGGAGGATTTTTCTGTCTGAGGAAGTCTGGCGATTTCACAGAGCAGGTGGTAGCTTAAGCTGGTCAGATAGAGGGGGTCTTTTCTGCCCTCAAATTCATGGTACAGACGCAGCATATCGTTGCGCAGGGAGCGGGCATCCAAAAATATAGTGGCCTGCTTTAAGGAGGCCAGCAGGCGGCAGATATCCAGGGAGTTGTTCAAAATATCGAAAAGCCCCGGAAAAGCGACGGAGCCGGGCGAGCAAAAGGACAGGGAGAAGCCCAGCACGGTGCAGGGGCGCTCATGGTTGAATCTGATTTTATGCGGGATGGAGGAATCCAGCAGAATCAGATTTTTTTGCGTCAGCTGATAGTCTGTCCCGTCTATTTCATAGATACAGCTTCCCTCTGCGATGTAATTGCATTCCAAAAGTCCATGGCTGTGTGTCTCCATGGTGTAATATTTCCAGTTTCCGTTCATGTAGGCCAGGTCCACATAGAGAGGCAGATTGGGCATTTTCTCAATAAACATGGCGGTTTTCCTCCTTGTAATGAGCGTAGCATAAAATGTTAAA
>JBJFCM010000271.1:0-5002 GCA_051888955.1 Lachnospiraceae bacterium
CCAAAATCAGGATATCCGCACCACGGTACAACACCTTGATAATCTCCAGCGTCTGTTTCTGGGAAACGCTCATAGTATAGACTTTCTGGTCAAAGTCCATTTCAAAATGGTATTTATCACAAATAGCCTGGGCTTTTTTCTTTACTTCCTTTAAATCAAATTTCTCCGATTTATCCAAACCCAGTGCAATATTTTCCGTAGCGGTAAATACATCCACCAATTTAAAATGCTGGTGTATCATACCGATTCCCAAATTGTATGCATCCTTGGGCGAACGGATTTCCACCAGCTCTCCATTTACGAAAACCTGCCCTTCATCCGGATAATAGATACCGGCAATCATGTTGAGAAGTGTAGTCTTACCACTGCCGTTTTCTCCCAGCAATGCTAAAATCTCACCTTTGTAAATCTCCAAAGACACATCCTTATTTGCAATGACCTCTCCAAAGGTCTTTGTCACATGCTTTAACTGGATGGCACATTCCATGGGGTAGCTCCTCTCCTAAAAAAGCACAAAAGAGGACATTAAAAGTCCTCTTTCATGCCAAACTTTATTTCAGACTTTTACTGTACGGGATCAGCGTCTTCTGTGATACCGTCGATACGAAGTGCAAAGTAAGGTGCGCTTCTGAAGGTGGATTCTGCGAAGTAACCGTCAGTGATTGCTTCTACTGTCTCACCCTGATAGATAGCGGTCATGGTAGACCAATCCATGAAGGACAGATCACAAGGAGCGGAAGTAACGGTCTGTCCGCCAACAGTAAACTTGGAAGTATCAAATACATGCAGGCTGCCATCCTTCAGTGCTGCTTCCACCTCTGCAACCTTTTCAGCAGTACCTTCTGCACAGGACTCACCTAATGCTGTGATGCCTACTGCATTGTCAGAATAACCCTTAGCCCAGTCTGCTTCCAGCTCAGTGCCGTTCATGATACACTCAAATGCATGCTTGTAATATACTGACCAGTTATTAGTAGCAGAGGTAAGTGCTGCTGTAGGAGCAGTCTCTAACATATCAATGTTGTAGCCTACAGAATAGCAGATAGTGCCATTGTCAAGCAGCTTCTGAACTGCTGCGGGTGCACCTGTGGAGTCTGCATGCTGACCGATGATAACAGAACCGTTAGCAACCAGCGCTTCTGCTGCTGCACCTTCCTTGTCGATATCGAACCAGGAATTGGTATACATAACTTCCATTACTACATTGGGAACGATGCTCTTTACGCCTAAGAAGAATGCGGTATAACCGGAAACAACCTCTGCGTAGTTGAATGCACCTACATAACCGATCTTTACATTGCCGTCAGCATCGAAGCTTGCAGGCTGTGTCTCTGCTGTCAGAGTACCATTGTCAAGAAGCTCTTTTAACTTCATACCTGCAACAACACCGGATACATAACGGGACTCATATACGCTGGTAAAAGCGTTCTTGAAGTTGTCACATCCGCTGATAGCTGCGAAATCACCTGTCATGGATACGAATGTTACATCAGGATATTCCTGTGCAGCCTGTACCATATAGGTCTGATGTCCATAGCTGTTTGAGAAAATAACATTGCAACCCTGTCCTACAAGGTCAACTGCTGAATCATAGCAGGTAGAATCCTCTGCAATCTTATACTTCCAGATAATCTGGCTGTCTGCGATACCAAGCTCAGCAGCTGCTGCCTTGATACCTTCCATATGAGCTGCGGTATATCCTTCGGTCTCATCACCTACCAAGATAACACCGATTTTGATGGAAGCTGCTGCACCGTCAGCAGTACCATTTGCTTCGCTGTCTCCACATGCAACCAGCATAAGTGCCATCATGCATGCAAGAACAAGGCTCAATAACTTTTTCATTTTCATAATGTCCTCCATTCCGCAAATGCGGTGAAATAAAATTATTATGTTCCGCAAACCAAAAAAGGAAACATCGCATACACAATGCTCCTTTGCATGATTTACTTCGCTATTATATAATAATACCTCTTAATTTGCAAACAATTTTCTTTATTTTACTACAAAAAATTTAATATGGAATTTTGCGCCCGAATATGCTAACATACATATCATATACATGCGGTTTGTCGGAATATCCATTCCAGCATCATATTCATCGGAAAATTGCTTGTCGGGAGGTCAGGATGAAGCTTTTAGAGGAACGTATCCGTAAGGATGCCATCGTAAAAGAAGGAAATGTTTTAAAGGTAGACAATTTTTTAAATCATCAGATGGATGTAGAACTGTTTAATGAAATGGGGAAAGAATTCGCGCGTCTTTTTAAGGAGCATCCCATTAACAAGATACTCACGATAGAAGCCTCCGGCATCGGTATCGCCTGTATCGTGGCACAGAGTTTCCACGTACCGGTCGTTTTTGCGAAAAAGACCCAGAGCATCAACATTGACGGTGAGGTATATACCTCCAAGGTCGTGTCCTTCACCAAAAAAAGAGAGTACGATATCATCGTTTCCACAAAATTCCTCTCTCCTGAAGACCACATTCTGATCATCGATGACTTTTTAGCCAATGGCTGTGCAGTCATGGGACTGATTGATTTGATCAATGCTTCCGGCGCTACTCTGGAGGGTGTCGGGATTGCCATTGAAAAAGGCTTTCAGCAGGGCGGACAGCTCATCCGCGAAAAGGGCATCCACCTGGAGTCCTTAGCCATTGTGGAAAGCATGAACCCCAAAACAGGAGAAGTGGTCTTCAGATAGACCACTTCTATTTCTTTTCCTCCATATACACTTCCATGCGGCCCCGTATCGCTTCCATAACCTCGTCTATGGTCTTGTCGCCGTTATAGTAGGCACCTGCTTCTTCATTTATGATGCTCCAGGCTTCGTAATCGCTTTCCCAGATAAAGACACGGCTTTTTTCAACCAGCTTCCTTACTTTATCGACCTGTTCTACCGTCATATTGTCTATCTGCCTGCCACTTCTTGGCATTGTATAAGGACTGGTTACCGTCACGATGCCGCCTGCCTCCGGCAGATAAAGGTCATAGCTTTGCGGATACAAGTACTCCTCCAACTTCTGTTCATACGCCTCCTTTAAGACCGGGAACTGGTACCGGATGGAGAATTGATGCTCTCTTCCTAACAGGAACTTCAAAAATGCCCATGCACCCTCCTTATGGGAAGAAGCTGCATTGATGCTCAGCCCCGTGCCTGCATGATTGATGCCGCTGCCATCCCCAAAAGGGAAACCGATAAACAGCAGATTTTCTCCATAAAGACATTCCAAATCCGCCAGCATTAACGGGGAATTAATCTGTTCATTTGTCAGCAGCACATTTTCTCCCAGAACAGCCTCCTCTCCGCCGGGAAGCCCTGATGAAGAACCAATTCCATATTTTTCTGCAAACAGGATACACTTTTTTATTGCATCGTAGTCCGTAAATGCAATTCCTCCAAAGGCAAGGCAGTCCCTCAGTACCGTTCCCACGTCTGCATGTTCTTCATAAGCTGTTATCTCTGGATGCTCCTCCATACAGGCTGCCATCTCCTCAAAGTTCCAACCTTCTCTGTCCCCTATTGTTTCCTCTTTTCCCATCATAAGTGACAGCACAAAAGAACTCTCCAGCGCATACACGCCGCCGGCCTTCTCATAAGCATAAAGCGCCTCCGGCACATAATCCTCTTCCTGTAGATCCCTTTGTATGTAGGGCAGCAAATCTTCTATATATCCCTTCTCCACATAATCCGGAAAGTGCATATTGTCTGTCAGCATAAGTAAATCCGGGCCGCCACCCGACAACAACTGGGTCTGTAGAACAGTATAAAAATCTGCATAATCAGTTTCCTCTTCTCCGATAAGCTCTATGCGATACTCCTCACTGGTTTTATTAAAGGATACTACTGCAGCCCGCAATTCATCACTCAGCATATATCCTTCCATGGTAACAATCTCTTTTTCTTCCTTTTCTGCAAAAGGCGTATCAGATAAGTAATAAACTTCCACCTGACTGCTTTCTGTATTCCAGGTCACTATTTTCCCCTGACCTTCTTCAAAGAAGAGCCTGCTGCCGTCCTGCAGTCCGATATCAAAATCCGTGTAATCCAAAATCTTCCTGGATTCAAGCGAATTAACAGCAAGTGTATACAGGCTGTTTCCCGTCCCAATCAGTATTTCTTTTTCTCCAATAAAACAGCACTGTCCTCTGCTTATCTGTCCAAAAATATTGTCCTCTATTTTTTCCCTGCTGCCGGAAGAAGGTTTCATTTCATAAAGTACACCGCTCCCCACAAGTCCAAGTACACTATCGTCCTCCCGGTAAGCTAAGTATGCCGGTTCTGTTTCCATGGCGATATGCTGCTTTAGGATGCCTGTAGAAGGCTCTATCACAAAGACCGCTTTCGCAAGCATATCGGAAAGAACCACTTCATCCCCCTTTATCGCCATAGCGGAAAAGGAGCCGTATTCCGTCATGGATGCAAAAGCACCGTTCAGGGAATAGGTCTCTTCGGATATTTTTTCTCCCGGCGCTGTCTCCACCAGACTTTTCTCCTGTAGGACATGCAAGGTATACTGCTTCTCCTGACTTTCTAAAAAGCCATCCATTTTCAGGCCGATGAAAGCGATACTGTTCTCTCCCGCACACCAGGTAAGCAGTTTTTCTGCAGGATAGGCGGCAATCAGCTCAGGCTCTTCTTTATCCGGCAGAATCCTGTAAATATCTGTCTCTTCTCCGGTTTCCGCCCGCCTTACGCCTGTCACATAAACCGCTTCCGCTGTGGCAAGACAATCCATACCAAGCATCTGACTATCAGCCCCCAATATCCGGCTGTCCATAGACAGCGTCTGATATTTGACATAGAGCCGATTGTCCTGCGCTGCTGTCCCGTTCCCATCTGCCCGTCCCGAATTTTCCTCCTTCTTTCCGCAGCCGCCAAGCAGCAAGACCATCATCAATAAAAAAAGTAAGCTGTTTTTGACTTTCATCCCCGTACCTCCGTGTATATTCAGTGTACAACAGGGAAAAAGTCAAAACAACTTACGTTTTTCTTACAAA
>JBJFCM010000272.1:0-4957 GCA_051888955.1 Lachnospiraceae bacterium
AAGGTAACCTCAGGATAATCCTTTGCCACCTCTTCTACCACCGAGCGCCACCATCTGGAGGAATCCAGCACATTGGCCTTATCCACACTGGTCACTTTCTTTCTTCTCTTCATGGCAATATCAAAACCTTTGATGGCAATTCTTCGGATTTCATTTTCATCATAGGTAAGTGTATCAATAGCCTTGCGTACACCGTTCTCTTCTATAGTCCTTCGCTCTCCGAAATACAGACCGCCTGTCAACTCTCTCATAATCATAATATCAAAGCCTGCGGCACTGATTTCTTCCTTTAAGGGACAGGCAGCAGCAAGTTCCTTATACAAAAGCGCCGGTCTCAAATTAGCGAACAGATTCAAAGCCTTACGGATTTTAAGCAGACCTGCTTCCGGTCTCCTTTCGGGTGGCAGTTTATACCAGGGGGATGTGGTAGTGTTGCCACCAATAGAACCCATCAGTACCGCATCAGCAGCCTTTGCCGTGGCAATCGCCTCCTCTGTCAGGGGAACACCATGTACATCAATAGAGGCACCGCCCATTAAGATATCTGTAAAATCCGGAGTAAAGCCGAACTTCTCACCGGCCTTCACCACTACTTTTTTCGCTTCTGCGACGATTTCCGGTCCGATTCCATCACCCGGAATACAAGTAATATTCAAATTCATCCTATAACTCCTTTTACCTGTTTCTTTATTTAATACCTTCAATTCCCATACTGTAACGTGGTACAGTATGAAACTGCTCTTTCTATAATAACCCAATAGCAGGAAAAATTCAACATAAAAAGTCTTGAAACCCGTCCGGTGTCGCAATTTCTCTGCACCTATAGGATTCCAAGACTTTCAAAGCTTTCTAAAAAGTTCACTTCTGAAAAGTAAACTTCCTTTTTACCGCTGTATTTATTATGCCTCTCCGGTTTTTTCTACACGGCTGATAGCTGATTTTTCCATGGGAATACGGCAATTCTTATTGTTACCGAATTCTACAATAACCGTATCATCATTGATATCGATTACAACGCCGTAAAAACCTGATGTAGTCAGTACATAATCTCCGTTTTCCAATTCAGCAAGCATGGCTGCCACTCTCTTCTGCTCCTTCTTCTGGGGTCTGAAAAGGAAAAACCACATTGCACCAAAAATAACCGCATAGATGACAATCATCATCACCAGACTGCCTGTTCCAGCTCCTGCTGCTTCAGCCGCTGCTGCATCACTAAGTAAAATACCCATATAATATCCTCCTGTACGCCTTACTCCCATGCCGGGACCGTCCATATGCTTCCAATAATCTTATCTTTTTATGGACACCTATTGCCTATAATACACAACTTCTAACCATAGGGCAAGTATTTTATGAAATTTTTATTCCTCTCCTGCCGCCATGCTATCCAGCTTTCTCTTTTTGTAAGCAGCAAATTCCCCCTGATCCAGCGCATCCCTGATTTCTGTCATCATGGTATTGTAAAAATAAAGATTGTGCAGCACGCAGAGCCGCATTCCCAGCATTTCTTTTGCCTTTAACAAGTGACGGATATATGCCCGGGAATATCTTTTACAGGCAGGGCATCCGCAACCCTCCTCAATGGGGCGCTCATCCAGCTCATATTTGGCATTGAAAAGGTTAATCTTGCCATGATTGGTGTAAAGGTGTCCATGCCTGCCGTTTCTGGTGGGATATACGCAGTCAAAGAAATCCACACCTCTTTCCACGCCTTCCAAAATATTGGCAGGTGTTCCTACACCCATCAGATAGGTAGGCTTTTCCAAAGGAAGATACGGCACCACTTCGTCCAGAATGTGATACATTTCCTCATGGCTCTCTCCTACAGCAAGTCCGCCTATGGCATATCCGTCTAAGTTCATCTCTGAAATAATCTTGGCATGCTCGATACGGATATCCGGAAATATAGCCCCCTGATTGATGCCAAAAAGCAACTGATTCTTATTGATGGTATCCTCTAAGCTGTTAAGCCTTGCCATCTCCTTTTTGCAGCGTTCCAGCCACCGGGTAGTACGCTCCACGGAATTCTGCACATACTGCCTGTCCGCCTTGGAACTGGGACATTCGTCAAAGGCCATGGCTATCGTGGAAGCCAGATGAGACTGTATCTGCATGCTCTCCTCCGGTCCCATGAAAATCTTCCGACCATCTATATGGGAATTAAAATATACCCCTTCTTCTTTAATCTTACGTAAGCCCGCCAGAGAAAAGACCTGAAAGCCTCCTGAGTCTGTCAGAATCGGTTTATTCCAGGACATAAATTTGTGAAGGCCGCCAAGCTGCTTAATCACATTGTCACCGGGACGCACATGGAGATGATAAGTATTGGAAAGCTCCACTTGCGTGCCAATCTCCTCCAAATCCTGCGTAGAAACCGCACCCTTTATTGCAGCCACTGTTCCTACATTCATGAATACCGGCGTCTGAATCACACCGTGTACAGTCGTAAGCTCTCCCCTTTTGGCTCTTCCCTCCTGCTTTAACAAACGATACATGCCTATAAATCCTCCCAGAACTCTTCTAATGTAATGCCTTTTTCCGTAATCACCGTAGCTGCCTCTATGCCTACATATCTGAAGTGCCATGGTTCATATTCAATGCCGGTAATATATTCCTTGCCTTTCGGATAACGCAGAATAAATCCATACTCATAGCTGTGAGCTGCCAGCCACTTTCCTGTCTCCGTGTCCGCAAAGCCCTCATCCAGACTCGTATACGTACTGCTGTAAAAATCAATGGCCAGTCCTATCTGATGCTCGCTGGCATTGGGTGCAGTAACCGCCACGGAAGCCGTCTTATACGCATCCATGTAGGACATACCCGCATTCATATAACGGGTTATTTTCTTTTCAAAAAGATACGTCTGCCTGTTATAATCCCTGTAAGGAGAACAGATTACCAAATCCACGCCATCCTCCTTAGCAGCCTGCATCATGGCAAGCAGATCCTCCAGAATTCTCTCATCACACTTCATATTGCCGCTAATGGTTCCCAGAGGGAATTCATAATCCTCCGGTATGGAATGCTGCTTATTTACTAAAATCAGCCGCCAATCCTCTACATCAAACTCATAAGTCGAAAAATCCTGGCTCTGGGTACTGTCCGCCACACTTTGTACAATGTCCTTATAGGTACTGTTATTTTCCAATATCTCATCTAACGTATAAGTGTCAAGCTCTTCTTCCGCTAACAAAGCTACATCATCATAGCTCTCGATTTCATCTTCTTCGATGGAAGCAACCTCATTTGCATCGATTTCCTGCTCTGCTGCAAGCTGTGCTCCATCCTCTGCAAGTGCGATCGCCACACTCTGCCTCTGCAGACTTTCCGTAGATGCAAAGCTGCTTCCCATTACCGCAAAAAGCAACAATAATGCCGCACAGGAATAGCGTTTGCCATTGGAGACAATTTTTATTCCTGCATAATACACGGAAAGCGCTACCGCCATCCAAATCATCATGGGCCCTTTCAGCCATTTGTGCTTTTTAGCCACTCTTGTACAATGAGATATGACCTTTTCTCGAAATGTCTTTTTCATTAATAAATAATCCTATCCCTTAATTCAGCCATCCTTATGTTTGAACAAACTTAGCCATATTATATCTTATGTTACCACATTTTTTTCCGTATTGCACTCTTTTTCTACGGAAAATTCCACAGGAAAATTTCCTGTTTTATATTGCACCCGGCAATCATTTTATTGTATATTGATTATTAATGATACTTGTACGTTCCGTACATTGCAAAAATGAGATTATAGGAGGCTATTATGGCTGGTTCCACATATGGTACGATTTTTAAGATAACTACCTGGGGCGAATCCCACGGAAAGGCATTGGGTGTCGTCGTAGACGGCTGCCCCGCAGGTCTGGCCCTTTCAGAAGAAGATATTCAGATTTATCTGGACAGAAGGAAGCCGGGTCAAAGCACCATTTCCACTCCCCGCAAGGAAGATGATGCCGTAGAGATTCTTTCCGGTGTATTCGAAGGCCGGACTACCGGTACTCCCATCTCCATGATTGTCAGGAACACTTCCCAGCGTTCCGGCGATTACAGTGAGATTGCTTCCTACTATAGACCGGGACATGCAGATTATACCTTTGATGCAAAATATGGTTTCCGTGATTACAGAGGCGGCGGACGCTCCTCAGCCAGAGAAACCGTTGGTCGTGTGGCAGCAGGTGCCATTGCTGCAAAGCTTTTAAAGGAAATGGGTATTACCGTAACCGCCTATACCCGCTCCATCGGCCCTGTTGAAGCAGATCTGTCAGTTTTCGACCGAGAAGCTATTCTCTCTACCCCAACCGCCATGCCCGATAAAAAAGCCTCTGCTCTTGCAGAAGCCTATTTAAAGGAAACCATGTCACGCTTAGACTCTTCCGGCGGTGTTATGGAATGTCTGGTGGAAGGTATGCCCGCAGGCATCGGTGACCCTGTATTTGAAAAGCTGGATGCAAATTTAAGCAAGGCAATCATGTCCATCGGAGCCGTAAAGGCGGTGGAGATTGGCGATGGCATCCTGGTTTCTAAAGCAAAAGGCAGTGAAAACAACGATGCCTTCTGTATGAAAGGCACCGCTGTTTCCAAAAAGACCAATCATGCCGGCGGCATTTTGGGCGGCATGAGCGACGGCAGCCCCATTTTGGTGCGCGCCCACGTAAAGCCAACCCCCTCCATCTTTCAGTCACAGGAGACCGTGAATAAGGATGGTCAGGAAATTACTGTACAGATAAAGGGCCGTCACGATCCTGTCATCGTTCCCAGAGCGGTGGTTGTCATGGAATGCATGGTAGCCATCACTCTATTGGATGCGTTGATGTTAAATATGAGTGCAAAAGCAGAAAGCCTCATTGATTTTTATAAAAAATAGGTTCTATTCATCCATCACACTACCGCCCGCGATATACAGTCTGCCCGTGCCGCCGTCATAGGCGAACCTGTATTCCATGGCGGTAGT
>JBJFCM010000273.1:0-4834 GCA_051888955.1 Lachnospiraceae bacterium
TATAATTTTGAATATCCGAATCCACTGACAATACCGTCCACTTTGACTCCCTGTTTACACATCGGACAGTTATGGCTGAGTTTTTCCCCCTTTATATCTCTATAGCTTTTCCTTCCCTTATGAATGTAGGAATCACATCCAACGGTGCTGCCACAGTGACAGTTTGCCCACCTTCATAGACTTTCCCTGTAGCGGTTTCCGTCCATTTAAGCCCTGCCGGCAGATATACGTTGCGTTCCCGCATCCCCATCTCCATGACGGGAGCCACCAGAATATCCGGTCCAAACATGTACTGGTCCTCTGTTTCCCAGCATGTCTTATCCTCAGGAAAATCAAAGAACATCGGGCGCATAACCGGTGCGCCTGTCTGGCTTGCCTGCTTCATGCATTCCCTGATATAGGGACGAAGCTTCTCTCTGATAAACAGATACTTCTTTAAAATCTCATAATTTTCTTCTCCAAAGCTCCAAACCTCGTTATCCTGTCCGGAGGTAAGCTGGCGAACATTGTCAATAAACTCCTGCTCTCTTTCATACCAAGGTGAACGCTCTCCATGCATGCGGAACACCGGGCAAAAAGCTCCCCAGGCAAACCATCTTACCAACAGCTCCTTAAAATAAGGATCTGTAATGTCTCCACCTACAAAGCCGCCAATATCCGAGGTCCACCATGGAATACCGGCCATCCCCATATTCAAGCCTGCCTGAAGCTGTTCCCGCATTGCCCTGAAAGAAGAGTGAACATCTCCCGACCAGGTCAGGACACCAAATTTCTGGCTGCCCGCCCATGCGCAACGCACCAATGACATGATTTCCTTTTCTCCTGCACCTTTCAGTCCGTCATAAAAACCCTTCGCATACATTAACGGATAGATATTACTGCACTGGAGTGCCGGCCCGGCATAGTAGCGATAATTATCAAAATCATAAGGGCCGTATTCCGGCTCTGCTTCATCCAGCCAGAAAATACGAATGCCCTTGTCATAATAATTTTTCTTACATTTCTCCCATACGAACTTCTGTGCGCCGGGATGTGTGGCATCATAAAACACGGTATTGCCCATCCATGTCATATGGTTGCCATTGCCTCTATCCGTGCGTACCAGATATCCCTTACTGCTCATCTCACCGAAATTTTCGCTTCTTTCATCAATGGTTGGCCATACGGATACCACTGTTTCGATGCCCATTTCTTTTAATTCCTTTACCATCGCCTCAGGGTCCGGCCAGTCCCTCGGCTCAAATTTAAAATCGCCCTGCATGGTCCAGTGAAAGAAATCCACCACAATAGCATCCATAGGAAGACCTCTCCTCTTGTGTTCTCTGGCGACAGCCAAAAGCTCCTCCTGATTACGGTAACGAAGTTTACACTGCCAATAACCCATACCAAATTCCGGCATCATCGGTGTGCGTCCCACTGCGGCGCTGTAATTTCTCTCGATATCCGCCGGTGTATCTCCCGCCGTAATAAAATAGTCCATCTTTTTGGTACGTTTCGCATACCATTCTGTCTTGTTCATACCAAAATTAGCCGTTCCGATGGCCGGGTTATTCCAGAAGAAGCCATATCCTCTGCTGGATACAAAGAACGGAACGCTGGCCTGTGAATTCCTGTGTGCCAATTCCAGGAGGGCACCTTTCTTGTTCAGATGCTTCTCCTGATACTGCCCCATACCGAATATTTTTTCGTCATCATAAGCCTCGAACCGGGCTGTCAGCTCATAGTCTTCACTTCCCTGTACAGGCTTCAATTCTCTGGCATCCACGCGCAGGGGAACACAATAACGATTGATTCTGTTGCGGTTGCGCCAATACTCCTCCGTGAGGACCTCCCCTTTTTCATTCAAAAAGCTGATCCATCCCTCCGGATTTACTCTCGCTGTAATCTTTCCGTTTTTCAGAGTGGCAACAGTTCCCTTCTGATGGTATTGCGCCCATTCCTCTCCCTTATACCAGGGATCTGTCGTATCAATTTCCTCAAAAGTAATGCTTGGCACCACTACCTTTACCGGCTCGCATAATGCCCAGTCATTTTCATCCATCCTGGGTTCTGCAGTCATCCGTACACGCAGGGAATCCTCTCCCCAGCATTCTATCCAAACCTGAGATACGCCCTCCTGTATCACCAAACGGTTTCCTTCCTGTCTGACCATTTTCTTTCCTCCCTCTTTCTTCCATATTTACACTCTATTATAACGGACTTTCCAGTTCTTCGTATACCCTGTTTTTTTTATTTTCTATACCCCCAAAAATCAAGAGGACGATAGATATTTATAATAGGATTTCTTGCATATTACAGAAAAAGAAACTATAATAAGGTAATACTACAAAAGAAAACGGAAGGGGATATTATGGGAAATATAAAGATTATAGCAGACTCTACCTGCGATTTGTCACAAGAACTGTTGGAAAGATACGATATCAGCATCATTCCCCTATGCATTGTCATGGGTGATAAAAGCTATTATGACGGGTTAGAAACCACCCCCGAGGATATCTATCAATGGGCAGATGCCAACAAAACCACACCCAAAACGGCAGCCGTAACCTTTGAAAAAGCCTCCGAGATACTGGCGCCCTTTGTAAAAGAAGGAAAAGATATTATCTTCTTCGGTATTTCTTCGCAAATGAGCACCACCTGCAATGTTATTCGGATGATGGCAGAAACTTCAGAGGAGCCCGGCTATGACAGGATTCACGTCATCGATTCTCTCAACCTTTCAACCGGCATCGGTTTGCAGGTATTATATGCCGCCAGACTTGCCGAAGAAGGAAAAAGTGCAGAAGAAATCGTAACCCTCGTGAATGAGCGCCGCAAGGATGTCCGGGCCAGCTTTGTGGTGGACACCCTCACCTACCTGGCCAGAGGAGGCCGTTGTAATGCTGTCACCGCCCTTCTCGCCAACACGCTCAAATTAAAACCGGAAATCGTCGTAACGGACGGTGCCATGAATGTGGCAAAAAAATACCGGGGCAATTTAAAATCCGTCATCTTAAAATATGTAAAGGATTTGGAGCCCCAGCTTTTGTGTGCAGACAAAACCTGCGTATTCATTACCCATTCCGGCTGCAGTGAAGAAATCACCGGGGCTGTACAGGAATATCTGGAAAGTCTGAACCATTTCGAAAACATCTATATTACCCGCGCAGGCGGCGTCATTTCCAGCCACTGTGGTCCTGGAACCCTGGGTGTGCTGTTCTATATGGAGGAAAAGAATCAGTAACGTAATCGTGGGGCTGTTGCAACAGCCCCACTTACTTTTATCAACTATTCTTCTCCGTACTGTAGACGAAGTTTTTTGTACACATGGAAGAAGGCGGGTATCAGGAAGGCATCGGCAAATATCCAAGCGATGGGACTGCCCATTGCGGCTGCCGGGAAACCAAATATCGGCACCAACACAAAGCCCGCCAGAGATCGTGCTATCATCTCCAGGACTCCGGCTAAAATTGCAAAGGTAGGGAACCCGATTCCCTGTATCATGAACCTGATAATATTGACTAATGCCAAGGGGAAATAGAACGCTGTATTGATGATCAAAAACAGTCTTACATTATCAGTAATCTGTGCCACCATTGCGGCATCTTCCGCTTCCACAAACAATTTTCCCAAAGGGGCCCCGAAGAAGAAGGCAATCACGAAAGCAATCACCGAATATACAGCCCCGAGCTTGATGCAGTCAAACAGGCCTGCTTTGATACGTTTCAGCTTTTTCGCTCCGATATTCTGTCCTCCATAGGTTGCCATGGTGGAACCCATCGCGTCAAAAGGGCATGCCAGGAAGCCGCCTATTTTGCCTGCTGCAGTGACGGAAGCCACTGCCAGAGAGCCAAGGCCGTTTACGGCAGTCTGTAAAATAACGCTTCCGATTGCTGTAATTGAGTACTGCAAGCCCATGGGGATTCCCATGCTGCACAGGCTACCCATCATATGTGCATCCGGCTTCCATTCTTCTTTGGATATCCGTAGAATTTCAAATTTCTTAATCAGGAAAATAAGGCACAGGATGCCTGACACCCCTTGGGAAATAACAGTCGCCCAGGCCGCTCCGGCCACCCCCATCTGAAATGTCACAATAAAAAGAAGGTCCAGTCCGATATTGGTCAGAGATGAAAATACCAAAAAGAATACCGGAGTCTTACTGTCTCCCAGCGCTCTGATAATGCCGGAAAGAATATTATATAAAAATACGGTAGGAATACCGATAAAGATTACCACAATATAAGCATAAGCATCCTCTATGATATCCGCAGGTGTATTCATCAGTTCCAGAATATCCTGGCAGAAAACAACCGTGGTAAAAGTCATGATGGCAGAAAAAGCAATTCCCAGCCAGGTACAGTTTGCCACGTATTTACGCAGACCTACATAGTCCCCCGCACCGAATTTGTGGGCAACCGGAATAGAAAATCCAACGCATACTCCCATACAGAAACCAATTACCAGAAAATTAATGGAACCGGTAGAGCCTACCGCCGCCAAAGGATTCACTCCCAGATATCTGCCAACAATCAGCGTATCCACCAGATTATAAAATTGCTGGAATAAATACCCCAGCAGAGTCGGAATGGCAAACCCCAATATCAATTTCATAGGCTTTCCCTGTGTCATATCCTTTATCATATCCGCTACTCCTCTCTCTTCATCATCATTGCCACGCTATACTATATAGCGGTTTTTTCGGACATGCAACAGTTTTTTATAAAAAAATAAAAGCCGGCAGCTTTTCTACCGGCTTTTCACCTTTTTCTGTTCTCCCATTTCGAAAAAGTGTTCCTGAAATTCATTCTTAGCAACACAAATCCGAAAAGGGACTTTCTGTTTATCCACTAAT
>JBJFCM010000274.1:0-4793 GCA_051888955.1 Lachnospiraceae bacterium
AGCCCATATCCAGCCAGAACTTCATGACGTCCTTTAACGCTTCTCTGGTGGCAATACAGTCCGGATGGTCTACCGGCAGCTGCCACTTGTGGGTGATTTCATGAAACCCATAGTTCAGTGCAGGCTGGGAGCTGAAAAAGTTCACCATATAATTACCGTCATGGTCCGTAGTGCCGCATACAAAACGGTAGCCTTCCGGTGCATCCCACACACTCTGTGTCCAGATATATCGGTTGGTGTACTCATTATGCTCAGGCTTTTTGCTCTCTAAAAACCAGGCATGCTGGTCAGAGGTATGTCCCGGCACCAGGTCCAGAATAATGCGCATACCTTTCTCATGAGCTTTGTCAAAAAGCTGCTTCAGCTCTTCGTTCGTACCGTAACGTGCAGCGCATTTTTTGTAATCCCGCACATCATATCCGGCATCCATGAACGGACTATCAAAGCAGGGATTCATCCAGATTGCATTACAACCCAGGCTTTTGACATAGTCCAATTTCTCCATGATTCCCTGAAAATCACCGATACCGTCGCCGTTGGTATCTTTAAAAGTCTGGGGATAGATTTCATAAAACACACTGTTCTTTAACCATTCTCTCATTTCCGTTCTCCTTTTCGCTCTCTTCTCTTCTTTTATGATGTCCTATATCCCCTCAAATAAACACAACTGCTCACCGTCCCCTTTTTCTTCAAAGGTACGCATATAGTCAAACAGCCTGTTATGGTCGCAGATAATACCGTATTCCTTACATTTTCGCTGCATCAGTTCATACAGCTCCCTCTGCCTGGGACTTGGTATCTCATAGGCATCTCCAAAGCTTTCCCTGTACCGCTCCTTCATTCCCGGAAAGTGCTCATCCAGTTTCCTATAAAAATACTGGCGGTCACCGTCCCTAAGCGTCAGCCCGATACCAAAGGTGATGATGCCGTAGACTCCCGCCTCATGGCAATATTCCAAAATACCCGAGATATTTTCCTCCGTGTCATTGATAAAAGGGAGAATGGGCGTCATCCATACAATCGTAGGAATTCCTGCCTCCTTCATACGGCAGAGCACTTCAAAGCGCCTTTTTGTAGTGCAGACATTGGGCTCTACTATCCTGCACAGTTCTTCATCAAAGGTGGTCAATGTCATCTGCACCACCGCTTTGGTCTTGCTGTTAATGCTTGTGAGCAGATCCATATCCCGCAAAATCATGTCGGATTTGGTTTGAATTGCCACTCCGAAGCCATATTCGTCAATCAGTTCCAGACATCTTCTGGTAAGCCCGAGTTCCTTTTCCAGATGGAGGTACGGATCGCACATGGCGCCGGTGCCTATCATGCACCGTTTCCGCTTTTTCCGCAGTGCCTCCTCCAAAAGCCGGGGCGCATTGCGCTTTACCTCAATATCCTCAAAGGGATGATGCATCTGGTAACAGGTACTTCTGGCATCACAATAGATACAGCCATGGCTGCATCCTCTGTACAAATTCATACCATTTTGCGCCGATAAAATGGCTTTTGCTTCTACCTCATGCATAACACACATCCTTATTCATCTGTTGCTCTGCCTCGTGTGCCTGAAAACAGCTTCACACTTATGCCTCTCTATACAGCTCCAGAATATGATTCCTGCACTGCAGATTATCTGCCGGTGTGGTATTTTCCAAGGTTACATGCATATAGGGCTTTCTCTCTTTAATAAACTTCATCAGCGCCGTATAATCCATTTCCCCCAGACCAGCGCCCACGGACACCAGCTTATTATCCTCCACTCTGAAATCCTTGATATGCACCATGGCGATATCATCACCTAACACCTCGATAGCTTCCTCCACAATCTCCTTCTGCTGCTTATAGTTACAGATATCCAGCAGGTTCACAGGGTCTAAAATCACCTGTAAGTTGGGAGACGCAATTTCATCCAGCACTCTTCTTGCGCGTGCAGGGTTATACACTATGTGCTTCCATACCGGTTCAATCGCCAGGATAACCCCCATCTTTTCCGCATACTCCACTACCGGACGCAAATTGGTAATAAAAGTCTGCAGGGCCTCTTCTTCGTGACATTCAGGCACTGCTGTGTAGGTTTCATTGGGAGCACCGGTCTCCGTTCCCACCACGCCACAGCCAAGCAGGGATGCAAAACGGATATGCGCCATATACCGGTTCGTAATTTTGGCGAGCTTCTCCGGATTGGGATTTGCAAGATTTAAATAGCACCCAAGCACCGCAATATCCACATTATTTTTGGCAAATACTTTTTTGATATACATGGCAAGCCCCGGTGTCAGTGCCCCATCATCCGTGGAAAATTCATCAATCACCTTGGAAAGCGCAAGATGCCCGCAGGTAAAGCCCAGCCCGTGCACATCCGCAATACGATCCTCAAAAGGGAGCTTCTTTGTATCATGTAATCTAATTCCTAACTGCATTATAAAACCTCCGTTTCAAAGGCCATCCGGCCTGCAATTACTGTTTATGCAACCTGCCTCACTGTTTATCCTGACGGATAATTTCATCCACCCCGATAAATTCCATGGCCTCTCCGACCTGGCCTTCAATCTTCACATTCTCCATATACAGTTTTGCAACATTTCTTGCAAAAAGACCTCTCTTAGAACTCTTCTCCACGCCCTCTGACATGGCGGGCACGTCACATTTTGCATCCTCTGCATAGGAAATCGAGATATTCTTCATCACAAGCTCTTCGATTTTTTTCTCCGGCAGTCCATCAAAAAAGGCAGCCGCCACATGGCAGTTGGTGCAGTCCATATTTTCAAATACCAGCTTCTTGATTACAGGCGTTCTGTCATCCACAGGATACACTTCTCTGCTCTGTACATATTCGGTCTTACCGTCCGGGTCGCAGAAATAGAAGCTGTTCACCACAAGGGGTGTCATCACATGGTCAAGGGTCAGGTTCCGGAACACGATGCCGTCCAATATGGCATCCTCTCCGCGCCCTCTTCTGGTCTTGATGCGAAGACCTCTGTCAGTATGTCTGAAATAACAGTCCTCCACCGTCATATTGATAACGCCTCCTGCCATTTCACTGCCCACCGTGACAGCACCGTGGCCGTTCTCCATCAGGCACTGTCTGATATGGAGGTTTTCGCAGGGAGTCTTATAACGCTTACCCATGTAAACCTTACCCGATTTTACAGCGATACAGTCATCTCCCAGAGAAAATCTAACGCCCAATATCTCCACGTTTTTGCAGGATTCCGGATCCAGACCGTCCGTATTAGGGGAATCGCTGGGGTTCTTCACCGTCACACCGATGAACCGCAAATCATCGCTAAAGAAGGGATGCAGTGTCCATGACGGAGAATTCATAAAGGTAACACCCTGCAGGGTCACATTTTTACTGTTGCACAAAAAGAACAGTCTGGGCCTGAACGCAATATTCATCACCTTGGGATTCTTCCACCAGTTTTCCTTGGAAGCATTGCCGTTTATCACACCTTCTCCGTAGATAATGACATCCTCCACGCCTACACCGCAGATAATACCGGAAAACATGGGAAGCGGGTTGCCCTCCCAGGTGCCCAGTACAAATTCATTCTCCTCATCATAGCTTTCAATGGCACCGGGGAAAGTAGGAAAATGGGTTCTTTCGGTATCCGCTACCAGCTCCGCTCCTTTTGCAAGCTCTAACCTCAGCCCGCTCTTTAAAAAGAGACTGGTAATCTTATAGACGCCCGCCGGAATAAACACGCGGCTGTTTTCAGGACAGGCCATGATAGCGGCCTGAATGAAGTGGGTATCGTCATGCACACCATCACCTACAGCACCGAACTTCCTGACATTCAGGGTAACAAATTCCTTTTCGGTCTTCACGGAAACTGCTCCCAGTTCACCGCTCTCATCCTGTACTGAAACCCGGTACTCCGCATCCGGCTTTAATCCGAAAATGCCGGTAATCGTCTGTTCCGTCTCCCCGTAATATTCACCATTTACATATAAACTGTATTTTTTCTTTGTAAAATAACGGCCACCGTCTTCTATTTCGATGGATGCACTTCTTGCCGTTGTCATGATACTTTTTATGTTCATCTGTTTGTCCTCATCTTTCCTGCTATATTGTCACACATGCTGTGCCGACAGCCTCATATTTCTCAGCCAAAAGCAAATCCTTTTCACATGCCGCCAGAACTGCTTTTCCAAACACCGCCAGCATATCCTTATCCTTGCCGCTTACATCACCCTTGAAACGGTTCTCCGGAAATTCCGTCAACACCAGATTTTCCTTATGCATAACAAGCTTCACATACTTTTTCAGCAAATCCAGCAGCTTTTTATAATGCTCGTAAATCTCCGGGCTCATAACAAAGAGTGCCTCCACAAGTGTAGCCACATAATCGGCTGCATCCTTCAGATTATAAGAAGCGGAAAGCCGCTCTCCCAGCACAGTAAGCTGTGACACAATATCCGCATAACCGGCCTTCTTTCCCAGCTTTGTTTCATAATCCATATAAACAGGGTACAAAAGCATTCCTGCTTCATACACATTCTTTCCCGGCATGTCCGCAATCAGGACGCCCTCCTCATCTCTGGGCAATGCCTTTATGGCGTCTGCTGCCGCCATCAATGCTGCTTCTTCTCCACTTTTTGCCTGCTTCAATAATGCTTCCATGTTGGTTTTCCTTTCTTTTTTAAACTTTATGTTTTAAACCTTTTTCCCTATATCTTTTTTAAATCAACCTTCCGGTTTCTGCAATCACAATCTCTTTTTTATATATGTTTCCTTAGTAAATTGGGATTTGACTATTTCGTGAAATCTCCTATTTTACCAAGTAATTTCCCTA
>JBJFCM010000275.1:0-1659 GCA_051888955.1 Lachnospiraceae bacterium
CGGGAAAACATATACGGTGAGGGAACGCAGGAGGAGTAAAATCCTTCCTGCGTTTCTAACATGTTTCACCGGTTGAAAGGTTCATTTCAACAATTCCATCAGCCGGGCCACATCCTCCTCAGTGGTAGCCCAGCTTGTTGCGAACCGTACTACGGTGTGCTCTGCGTCCAGATTTTCCCAAAAGCTGAAAGCCACATTTTCCTTCAGCCTTTCCAGTTCGCTGTTTTCCAGAATGATAAACTGCTGGTTGGTGGGGGAGTCCAGATAGAAGGAATAGCCCCGCTTACTAAAACCCTGTTTCAGCTGCTCTGCCATTTCGATGGCATGGCGGCTGATTTTAAAATACAGATTATCGGTAAACAAGGTATCAAACTGCAAGCCCAGCAGACGGCCTTTTGCTAACAGTGCACCGCGCTGCTTTACGAGGGTCATGAAATGCTTTGGGGTGTTATGTTTGGTGAATATCACGGCTTCGCCGCACAGTGCGCCCACCTTGGTGCCTCCGATGTAAAATACGTCACACAATTCTGCAATCTGCGGCAGGGTCACATCAGCGGCTGTGCTCATGAGGCCATATCCTAAGCGTGCGCCGTCCAGATAAAGAGGAATTTCAAAGCGCCTGCAAATGGCGGATATTTCGGTCAGTTCCTCTTTGCTGTAGAGAGTTCCGAATTCCGTAGGATAGGAAATATAAACCATGCCGGGAAAAACCATGTGCTCATGATTGCTGTCCTGATAAAAAGCGGCAAGGTAGCTTTCCAGTTCGTCAGCATGGATTTTCCCTTCGTGACCGGGGATTTCCAGAACTTTGTGTCCCGTATACTCGATTGCACCCGCTTCATGGGTACTGACATGCCCTGTCTTAGCGGCAACAACGCCCTCATAGGGCTGTAACAGGGAAGCGATTACCACAGCATTGGTCTGGGTGCCGCCCACCAGAAAGTAAATATCTGCCCGGGGACAGTTACAGGCAGCACGAAGCTTTTCCTTTGCGCTCTCGCAGTATTTATCGTTGCCGTAGCCGGATAACTGCTCTAAATTTGTCTCTGACAGGCGCTGTAAAATCCTTTCATGCGCACCTTCCGTATAATCGCTTTCAAATGACAGCATGGGTTGTTCCTCCGATAAAAAATTGACATTTGTCAGGAGAGAGCAGGCTCTCTCCTGCTCTCCTGCGAATATTGTAGCATGGAAAAGAAATATCTGCTACAATAAAATAAATCAACCGAATTGATTAAATTTGCCCCTTGTAGTGCTGCCCGACCTGTGCTATTCTATGTTTCACAGGAAATTCCTATGAAGCAAGAAGTACTCCGCACAGGATGTGCTGTCTTTTTTATAAAACTGAATAAGGAACGAAAGCGACGAAGAGGAGTAGTAGCTGGAAGCCGGAAAACAGAGAGCTGCCGCATGGTGCAAGGCAGCCTGACGCGGACAGTGAACTGACCTTGGAGCAGCCGGCTGAAGGTCTTTATGGATTGTGTAGGTTCGGACGGATATCCCGCCGTAGAAAGGGGGAGGGTATGTTTCGTACCCCAGGTGCTTTTTAAAGCCCGTTGAGTGCATGGTTCTCCATGAAGTAGAGTGGTACCGCGTAGATAATACGTCTCTATAAAAATGTGTTCTGCATTTTTATAGAGATTTTTTTTCGCGAATAAG
>JBJFCM010000275.1:1759-4752 GCA_051888955.1 Lachnospiraceae bacterium
AGAAAGGAAGGAAATCAAATGAACAATAACAACAACTATTTCAAAGAAAAATATGGCAAACCGTATTTTATGCCGCCAGAGGTCACCTATGACTGGGTGAAGAAGGATTGTATCGAGAAGCCGCCCATCTGGTGCAGTGTGGATTTGAGGGACGGCAACCAGGCGCTGGTGGAGCCCATGAGCCTGGAGGAAAAGCTGGAATTTTTCAGGATGCTTGTGGAAATCGGCTTTAAGGAGATTGAGGTGGGATTTCCGGCAGCTTCCGAGACGGAATATAATTTCATCAGGGAATTGATAGAGAGAGATATGATTCCTGAGGACGTGACCATTCAGGTGCTGACCCAGGCCAGGGAGCACATTATTCAGAAGACCTTTGAGGCGGTGAAGGGCGCGCCCCATGCGGTAATCCACCTCTATAATTCCACTTCCGTTGCCCAAAGGGAGCAGGTTTTTAAAAAGAGCAAGGCGGAAGTCAAAAAGCTGGCGGTGGATGGTGCCAAGTTATTAAAGAAGCTGGCTGATGAGACAGATGGCAAATTCACCTTTGAATACAGCCCGGAAAGTTTTCCGGGAACAGAGGTGGAATATGCACTGGAGGTCTGCAATGCGGTGCTGGATGTATGGAAACCGGATAAAGAGCACAAGGCCATCATCAATATTCCTACCACCGTGCAGGTGGCTATGCCGCATGTATTTGCAGCACAGGTGGAATACATGCATAAGAAATTAAAATACCGGGATGCGGTGGTGTTGAGCGTGCATCCTCACAATGACAGGGGTTGTGGCATCAGCGATGCTGAGTTCGGTATTTTGGCGGGAGCCGACCGGGTAGAGGGTACGCTGTTCGGAAACGGAGAGAGAACCGGTAATGTGGATATCGTGACGGTAGCAATGAATATGGTCTGCCACGGAGTGGATCCGGAATTGGATTTTTCCCATATTTCCAAGGTGCGGGAGACCTACGAGCATTTGACCGGCATGAAGGTATACGAAAGAGCGCCCTACGCCGGAGATCTGGTGTTCACCGCATTTTCCGGTTCCCATCAGGATGCTATTTCCAAGGGCATGGCATGGCGCAAGGAAGGAAAGAGCGGCAAACGCTGGGATGTGCCGTATCTGCCCATTGATCCTGCGGATTTGGGAAGAGAGTACGAGTCCGATGTCATCCGTATCAACAGCCAGTCCGGTAAAGGCGGTGTGGCCTTTATCCTAAAGCAGAACTTCGGAATCTCCCTGCCGGATAAGATGAAGGAAGAAGTGGGTTATCTGGTAAAGAATGTGTCCGACAAAACGCATAGGGAGCTGCCTCCAAAGGATATTTACCGGATTTTTGAGGACAATTACGTAAACAGACGGCCTGTTTTCGATATACCGGAGTGCCATTTTAAGCAGATAAACGGCATACAGGCATCTGTGACGATTGAGCAGAACAAAGAAAGACGCGTGATCGAAACTGCCGGCAACGGGCGTCTGGACGCGGTAAGCAATGCGGTGAAGGCATATTTTGGAATCAATTACGAGCTGGCAGTTTATGAAGAACATGCCATTTCCAAGGGGTCTTCTTCTAAAGCGGCTGCCTACGTGGGACTGATCAGCCAGGGCAAGGCTTACTGGGGCGTGGGAATTGATGAGGATATCATTAAAAGCTCTATTGCCGCGCTGGTAGTAGCGGGCAATAAGGTGGCTGAGAGTGTGAATGTTACAGAGGGGCGGGAGGAGCGCATTGTGGATATTCTGAATTATGTGCAGAATCATTACCGGGATGTGACATTGGAGGGGCTTGCCGAAAGCTTCCATCTTTCCGCACCTTATCTTTCCAAATATATTAAGGAAAAATCCGGAAAGACTTTTCAGGATACGGTAAAGGAAGCCCGGCTCGCCAAGGCGAGGATTTTACTCAAGGAATCCTCCCAAAATGTAGAGGCTATAGCGGAAAGTGTGGGCTATGAAAATGTGGAGCACTTTAACCGGCTGTTTAAAAAGGCTTTTGGTATGACGCCCATGCAATACCGGTGCAAGGGGTAAAAATACTCCCCTGTGCACCGGCTAAAGGCCTATGCTATTTCAGCATCTAAGTATTCCAAAATCTCTGCGGCATTGGTGTCGGGATTTACGTTTGCCATCACCTTTTCTATGCGGCCTGTTTCATCAATGATATAGGTGGTGCGCACAGTGCCCATGACGGTATTGCCGTTACTTTGCTTTTCCTGCCATACGCCGTAGGCCTGGAGCACCTTGTGCTCCGGGTCAGAAAGCAAAAGGAAGGGAAGGTGGTGGCTTGCAGCAAATTGCTTGTGCGATTCCATGCTGTCTCCGCTGATGCCGATTACAGGAATTCCTCTTTCTTCATATTGCGGGTAAGCGCTTGCAAAGGCGCAGGCCTGGGTGGTACATCCCGAGGTACCGTCCTTGGGATAAAAATACAGCACGACCTTTTTTCCCAGAAAATCAGACAGGGATACTTCCTTCCCGTCTTTATCCTGTAATGTAAAATCCGGTGCTTTTGTTCCTGGTTCTAATAGCATCACAATCACTCCTTTCCATCCACGGGGATGCTTATATGGGTAAACGGGTTACGATACTGACCCGGGCGTCGATAGCTTCTTTTTCCTTTGGTGCAGGTTCTTCTACGATTCCGCCAAAGGGCATCTGTGCGATCAGTTTATAGCTGTCCGGCAGATGGAACAGATTGCGGACTGCTTCATCAATGATAGGATTATAATGCTGCAGGGATGCGCCGATATTCAGTTCCCGAAGGCCGCTCCAGATGCTGATCTGCAGCATGCCGTTTGCCTGCATGGCCCATTCCGGAAATTTGTCCGCATATAAGGGAAACTGCGCCTGCAGGCCCTTTACTACTGCCTCATCATAAAAATAGAGAACCGTCCCGGCACCGGTCTGAAAGCTGTCGATTTTTTCTCTCGCCACCTGTCCGCCGAAGGCCTTATAGATGGCATCCCACAACTGTTCGTGTGCGTCCTCCAAAGCGACAA
>JBJFCM010000276.1:0-4751 GCA_051888955.1 Lachnospiraceae bacterium
CATGAACAGGCCCCCGGATGGTGGAAGCATCCGGGGGCCCGTTCATGTATATACTAAACTAAGGGATTAGATAACAGCAAATTTACTATTCTACATCCTGCAAAGCTGCGAAGTTCTCCTCGCCGGTACGAACCTTAACAACTTTGTCAACATTGTATACGAAGATCTTGCCATCACCGATATGGCCGGTGTACAGAGACTTCTTAGCAGCCTCAATAACGGTATCAACAGGGATCTTGCTGACAACCACTTCAACCTTAACCTTAGGCAACAGGGTTGCATCCACTTCAACACCACGATACATCTCGCCGGCACCCTTCTGGACACCACAGCCCATAACCTGTGTTACTGTCATACCGGTTACACCCAAATCGTTCATTGCCTTCTTCAAAGCGTCATACTTGGACAGCTTGGCAACGATAACCACCTTGTAAATACCGGTCGCTGCTGCAATAGGAGCACTGACAACAGGAACTGCTGCCGCCTTCTGAGCATCAGAAGCAGTGACATATTCGGAGCTTCCCAAATCGGTATTCTCGTTTACATCCATGGTCATGGTGTTGGAGATATCCATGATGCTGAAGCCTGCATATGCAGAAGGAAGACCATGCTCGGTAGGATCCAGACCTACGATTTCTTCTTCTTCACTGACACGCAGTCCAACGGTAGCCTTAATAATCAGGAAGGTAATGGTAATGGTAACAGCTGTCCATGCAGCCACTGTCAAAACACCTAAAATCTGAATTCCAAGCAGTTTGAAGCCGCCACCATAGAAAAGACCTACAACACTGTCATTGCCGGGTGCTGTCGTTGTTGCAAACAGACCGGTTGCGATAGTACCCCAGATACCGTTTAAGCAGTGCACTGCTACAGCACCTACAGGGTCATCAATATGTAACTTATAATCCAGAAGCCATACACCAAATACTACGAGTACACCTGCTACAGCACCGATAATGATAGCGCCGAAAGCATCCGTCACATCACAGGGAGCGGTAATAGCTACCAGACCTGCCAGGGAAGCATTCAGACACATGGAAACATCGGGTTTGCCATATTTGATCCAGGTAAAAATCATACATACCACAGTTGCAACAGCAGGAGCAATTGTCGTGGTTACAAAGATGGATGCCAGCTGCTCCAGAGAGGTTGCTGCTGCACCGTTAAAACCGTACCAGCCGAGCCACAGGATAAATACACCAAGAGCACCAATGGGAAGGTTGTGTCCGGGGAAAGCATTTACCTTGGTAACCTTGCCATCCTTGTCTTTTACAAACTTACCGATACGGGGTCCAAGAATCTTTGCACCAATCAGTGCGGAAATACCACCTACCATATGAATGGCACAGGAGCCAGCAAAATCATGGAAGCCAAGCTGTGACAGCCAGCCGCCGCCCCAGATCCAGTGTGCTTCAATCGGATAAATCAAAGCGGAAATCACACCGGAATAAATACAATAGGATAAGAATTTCGTTCTCTCTGCCATAGCACCGGAAACGATGGTTGCCGTAGTAGCACAGAATACCAGGTTAAATACGAAATTGGACCAGTCAAAATTCTCATAGCTGGTGAAGATATCGAAACCGGGCTTTCCGATAAAGCCTACCAAATCCTCACCTAATAATAAACTGAAACCAATCAGGATGAAAACAACTGTACCGATACAGAAGTCCATCAGGTTCTTCATCAAAATGTTACCTGCGTTCTTAGCTCTGGTGAAGCCTGTCTCCACCATTGCAAAACCTGCCTGCATCCAGAATACCAATGCGGCGCCGATTAAGAACCAGACACCAAAGATTACGCCGTTTAATTCTTCCATACTCATTCCTCCTCAAATAAAAAAACGATGCCGGTTTTCGTATGATCAAAATGACATTTCTGTCATTTTCTACGAAGCCCCATTGCATCGCTTTCCCTTAGTTTTTTAAGCTTTTGCGCATAAAACTTAATTATAAAGAAAAAGACACTACGGATATTTCCATAGCGCCTTTGCTTATGTAACGGAGTATATCACTGGTTTTTTCCAATGTCAACTCCTAATTTATACTTTTTTTATATTTTTTTACAGTGCTCCCTTCCCGCGCTCACCGGTGCGGATACGCACTACCTCCTGAATATCCTGTACAAAGATTTTACCGTCTCCCTGACTACCGGTGGCCAGCTTCTCCACAATCTCGTCTATCAGTTTATCCGCTTTATCGTCCTCCACAACGGTTTCCACCTTTATTTTAGGAAGAAGACTGATTTTATAATCAGTACCACGGTAATTCTTTACGATACCCTTTTGATTCCCATAGCCTATAATATTGGTGATATTGACGCCACTTACCTGGTTCTCATCCAGAATTTCCTTCAATTCATCCAGCTTTTCCTGCTTAATGATAATTTCCAGTTTTTTCATAGACGCATCCTCCTCATTTGAGCTATATTATAAAACTTTTTTTACTTTTTACAAGATGGGAATCCTACAATTACTGATACGTTTTCCATTAAAATCCACCTTACTGCTTTTTCCATAGGAATCTCAGATACCGGATGCCATTCTCCGTCCATTCCGTTTCCTGTTCAAATCCCAGTGCATGCAGAAGAGCGACTGAAACCTTGTTCTCAGGCTGTACCAGAGCCTGCACCGTTTCAAATGCAAGTTCTTCCTCCCCATAATGCAGGATAGCCTCACAGACTTCTCTGGCAATTCCCTGCCCCTGCCAGGGTACACCGATCACAAATCCCAGCTCCGGTTCCGCAAAGCCCTCCCGCATAGTCAGCCCTGCCCTGCCAATCACTTCTCCCGTTTCTTTTAAAATAACGGTCCATATGCCAAATCCGTAGAATTCATAAACATTTTTCCGATACTGGGCTGTATAAGCCAGTTCTTCTTCCCGGTCTTCAAACAGGTTTTCCATATATCTGGTAACAGAAGGATGCGCATATATTTTATAAAAAGCATCCACATCCGCCTCCGTGGTCTCTCTGACAATACAGCGGGGCGTCGTCAATATCTGCCAGGGCAGTCCGTTCAAGCGTCTGTAGACCCGCTCCAGATACTCTTCATCAAGGCAGGCACCCTCTTCTGCCAGATACTGTACCCCCGCAAAGGAATCCTGCCTGTTCTTTTCTGTCAGAATCCCCAGGACCGGGTAGCCCGCTTCGGCCAGCTTCCTTGCCATATCTGAAGAGTCAGTCACGTAAAGAATACCTTTTCCCTCCTCAATATTTATTTTTACCTGCTTTACTGTACTGTAGTCCATGCTTGTTTTTTCCTTTAAAATGATGTACTATCTTTATATTAAATCAATTTATCCAGGAAAGGAAGAACAATATGGCACAGAATCCCATTGTGACGATTACTATGGAAAGTGGCGATGTTATGAAGCTTGAGCTGTATCCCGATATCGCCCCTATTTCCGTCAATAATTTTATCAGCCTCGTCCAGAAAAAGTTTTATGACGGGCTTATTTTCCACCGCGTGATCAAAGGCTTTATGCTTCAGGGCGGCGATCCGGAGGGAACAGGCTGCGGTGGCCCCGGCTACAGCATCAAGGGTGAGTTTGCAGCAAACGGCGTAGAGAACAACTTAAAGCACACAGAAGGCGTACTTTCCATGGCAAGAAGCATGCATCCCAATTCAGCAGGCTCCCAGTTCTTTATCATGCACAAGAACGCTCCTCATTTGGATGGCAGCTATGCCGCTTTCGGCAAAATTATCGAGGGAATGGATGTTGTGAACAAAATCGCAGAGACTCCCACTGATTACAACGACAGACCCTTGGCCGACCAGGTTATGAAGACTGTTACAGTAGAAACCTTTGGAGAAACTTATCCGGAACCGGATAAAATTCTTGCAAATTTCTAGTAATTTATTTGTAAAATATAAAATATACAGATAATTTTGGAACGAGACCGCTAAAAAATGCGGTCTCGTTCATATTTTGTTTACAATTAATTCAAGGAAACTTCATCTGTAACTCATTCTTTAGACACTTCTTTTCTCTATACTATGGTTATAAGATACAGAACAGTATCTTACTAAAAAGCCAGTTACAGTATTTAGATATATTAAATAACTTTTTCATAATAAATGCCAGGCAAATTGATTTGCCTGGCATCCTCCCTTTTATAGGACTTTTTTTAAGCCTTACCTACAGAACCGAACAGTTCCATTTTCTCTTTTACAGTTTCTTTGATAGCTGCTGCACCGGGAGCTAAAAGCTTACGGGGATCGAAGCCCTTGCCTTCTAAGTCCTTGCCCTCTTCGATGTACTTACGGGTAGCTGCAGCGAAGGAAAGCTGGCACTCTGTATTAACGTTAATCTTTGCAACGCCTAAAGAGATTGCCTTCTTAATCATATCTGCAGGAATGCCTGTACCACCATGAAGAACCAGAGGAAGATCGCCGGTCTTCTGCTGTACAGCATCCAGAGTCTCAAAGCTTAAGCCCTTCCAGTTTGCAGGATATTTACCATGGATATTGCCGATGCCTGCTGCCAGGAAATCAACACCCAGATCAGCGATTGCCTTGCATTCATTGGGATCTGCACATTCTCCCATACCGACAACACCGTCTTCTTCACCACCGATAGAACCTACCTCTGCTTCGATGGAAAGTCCCTTTGCATGTGCATCTGCTACAAGCTGGGTCGTCTTCTCAACGTTCTCTGCAATAGGATAGTGAGAACCATCAAACATGATGGAAGAGAAACCTGCTTCGATACATTTATAGCAGCCTTCAAAAGAACCATGATCCAGATGAA
>JBJFCM010000277.1:0-22935 GCA_051888955.1 Lachnospiraceae bacterium
ATCAATCTTCTCCTGATCTCCATCAAAAAGCTCCAGAAAAGAAGCCTGTGTACCGGTAGTACCCTTGGAACCCAACAGCTTCATGGTAGACAGCACATGCTCCAAATCCTCCAGGTCCAGTGAAAATTCCTGCAGCCACAGAGTTGCTCTCTTGCCCACCGTGGTAGGCTGTGCCGGCTGGAAATGGGTAAATGCCAACGTCGGCTGTGCTTTGTATTTATCTGCAAAAGCTGCCAGTTCAGCCATTACATTCACAAGCTTCTTCTTCACAAGCTTCAAAGCCTCGGTCATCACAATAATATCCGTATTGTCCCCTACGTAACAGGAGGTAGCTCCCAAATGGATGATACCTTTTGCCTTAGGACACTGCACGCCATAGGCGTAGACATGGCTCATGACGTCGTGACGGACTTCCTTTTCCCTTGCCTTTGCGACATCATAATTAATATCTTCTGCATGGGCCTTCAGTTCTTCTATCTGTTCGTCCGTAATCGGAAGTCCCAGCTCCTTTTCCGTTTCAGCCAATGCAATCCATAACTTTCTCCAGGTGCGGAATTTCATGTCCGGTGAGAAAATATACTGCATCTCTTTGCTGGCATAACGCTCCGATAACGGGCTCTGGTATACATCTGTGCTCATATGTTCCTCCATTCTGTTCTACATACTTTCACGATAAGCATCAGCTCACAGCATTGCTGTCACATCGCTTTGCTCACGCCTATCGTTCAAAATCTCCCCTGATATCCTCGGTGGGCGGGTTCATCGGATATTTACCGGTAAAGCAGCCCTTGCAGATACCCAGGTCATTTACGATTTCATGAAGCCTTTCCTCACGCAGATATCCTAAGGTATCGGCACCGATAATATCACATATTTCCTGTATACTGCGGTTATAAGCAATAAGCTGCTCCCTTGCAGGCACATCTGTCCCAAAGTAGCAGGGCCACAAAAAAGGCGGGGAGCTGACACGCATGTGTACCTCCTTGGCACCTGCTTCTCTAAGCATCCTGACAATTCTATCGGAAGTCGTTCCTCTTACAATGGAATCATCTATCATAATAATACGTTTTCCGGCAACGGATTCCTTGATGGCATTCAGCTTGACCTGCACGCTGCTCTCCCTGCTTTTCTGTCCCGGCTTGATAAAGGTTCTGCCTACATACGCATTTTTCACAAATGCAGTTCCGTAAGGAATTCCCGACTGCAGGGAATAGCCCATGGCAGCACAGTTACCGGACTCCGGCACACCGACTACCATATCCGCATCTACCGGGGAATCGATAGCCAGATACTTTCCGGCCAGAATGCGGGAATTATAAACGCTCACACCGTCAATGTAGCTGTCCGGTCTTGCAAAATAAATATACTCAAATACACATCTTGCCGTTTCTTCCGGCTTCAGTGCATGGGTCATATCGGATTCGATTCCTTTCTCAGGAGAAATCGTTACGATTTCTCCCGGCAGGACATCTCTTATAAAGGTCGCGCCTACCGTATCCAGGGCACAGGTTTCGGAAGCAAGCAGATAAGCATTGTCCCTCTTGCCGATACAGAGTGGTTTGAACCCGAAGGGATCCCTTGCCCCAATCAGCTTACGGGGAGACATAATGACAAGAGAATAGGCACCCTTTATCTTGTGCATGGCACGCCCCACTGCTTCCTCAACTGTTTTTGAGTTTAAACGTTCTCTCGCGATATGATACGCAATCACCTCTGAATCAATCGTCGTCTGAAAAATCGCACCTGTATACTCCAGTTCTCTTCTTAACTCCGGCGCATTGATCAGATTACCGTTATGTGCAAGACCCAAGGTACCCTTTACATAATTCAGTACCAGGGGCTGTGCGTTCTCACGGGTAGAACCGCCCGCTGTAGAATAGCGGACATGTCCCACACCGATATCGCCCTTTAATTTTGCCAGATCCTCGGAACTGAAGGCTTCATTCACCAGCCCCATATCCTTGGAGCTTAACACCTTGCCTTTTGGGCCGTTGGTGTCGCTGACTGCGATACCACAGCTTTCCTGCCCTCTATGCTGCAAAGCCAGCAGCCCATAATAAATAGTTGATGCAACATCTCCGCCATCAAAATCATAGACACCGAATACGCCGCACTCTTCCCTTAGTTTATCATTATTCTCTGCCTGGATATGTATTTCCTGTTGCATTATGCCAACCCCAGACGCTTGAACACTTCGTTATAGGCCTCTTCCACATTGCCTAAATCTCTACGGAAACGATCCTTGTCCAGTTTTTCATTGGTGTGCACATCCCACAAACGGCAGGTATCCGGTGATGTCTCATCAGCCAGAATAATCTGTCCATGGTAACGGCCAAACTCAATCTTGAAGTCAATCAGCTTAATATCAGCCTGCAGGAAATATGCCTTCAATACTTCGTTTACCTTAAATGCATACTTTTTGATTGTCTCGATTTCTTCCCAGGTGGCCAGATTCAATGCTCTTGCAAAATAAGCATTGATAAGAGGATCGCCCAGTTCGTCATTTTTATAGGAAAATTCAATAGTAGGCTCTGTGAACTCAGTACCCTCCGGTACGCCCAGACGCTTTGAAAAACTGCCTGCTGCCACATTACGGATAATGACCTCAAGAGGTACGATTTCTACCTTCTTTACAGCGGTCTCACGATCACTCAGTTCTTCAATGAAGTGGGTAGGAACGCCTTCTTTTTCCAGTAATTTGAAAACGTGATTGGTCATTCTGTTGTTAATGACACCCTTACCTACGATGGTACCTTTTTTAACACCGTTAAACGCAGTTGCGTCATCTTTGTAATCAACAATTAATACGTCCGGATCATCCGTCTTAAATACTTTCTTTGCTTTGCCTTCATAAAGCTGTTCCAATTTCTTCATCGTCTTTTCTCCTCTATTCTTTATTATGTACTAATTGGGCTGTGCCCTTCACGCACATTTTATATCAGCCTTTTGCATAAGTCAACTATATTCCTTTTCGTATCTGTCCACCATATCGGAAATTTCTGCCGCATATCGGGGATATTCCGCTGCAACATTCCTGATCTCCTGTCCTGCAGCTTCGGCCAGTTTCTTATTGTAATCCATCTGCTTTCTGAGTGCCTGCCTTCTGACGATCAATCCATGGCGTATCTCTATCATTTCCCTGGAATCCACAATAGCCCCCGGCTGCAATACCCATCTGTCAGGGTCTTTTATCCGGTACTGGGAAAGGATTCTGACAAGCTGCTTTTTGTGATATTCCAGCTTGGATTCTGTCTCCGCATACTGCCTGCGTTCCTCTTTTTCCTCCTGGTATCTTCCCCACAGCTCCTGCAGCTTGCCTGCACTGTCCACCCCATATTTCAAATAGAGATATTCCAGCAGATTCACATTATTCACATACCGTATCTTAACCTTATTCTGCAGCTGTATCAGCTTATTCGTCGCCTTTTCCACCTTGACCAGTTCTTTTTCGGCATCTATATATTTCACAAAAAGGACGGTAATCGCGATTGCCGCTGCCGCCACTGCCACATAATATCCGATTGCCGTATCCAGAGAAAAGCCAAACTGCAGTATCAGAAGCATCACGATACAGGCTGCCAGCGCAGTGAGACAGATGACCGCCATACCACGCAGATTGACCATCATGCTTCGCAGTTCTCCCTTCCGGTATCCATAAGCGTGCCGCTCTCCATCCAGTCTTGCAAGATCCTGCTTCACCAGCTTCTGATATTTTTCAGCTTCTTTCAGTTTACCGATTCCTTCTTCGATTTCATCTTCCTGGGAACACATCTGACGGTATTCGCTGTCCGTCATGCGCTGCTTTTTTTCAAGATAGCGCTTTCTTTCCTGTTCAAGGGTCTGCATTTTAGAGGCAACACCCTTTAATTCTGCCATCTGCTCCGGTGGCAGGGCCTCTATCTCTTCCATATCCGTAAGATAGGAAGTCACCAGGGAATATTCTCCGGCTAACAGATTCAATTCCTTCTCCGCTTCCCCCATCTGCTCGAGACATCCGGTAAGATAACGCTTTCTCTCCTCGGCATCATGAAAATTTATCTTTTCATGCTCATAGACAATCTGTTCCCAGCTTTCCTCAGCCTCTTCTTCTTTTTTCTTTTTTCCAAAAAGCCACTTAAAAAGCCCCATACCGGTCTCCTTCTTCATTAATTACCGACATTTTCCCGGTACCTGTTTTTCAGCTCCTGTATCTTTTTATCGGTCTCCGTATAATACCTTGTCATATACCCATCTGTCTTCCAGGAAAGCCTCTCATCCAGATATTGTTTTGCCTCTGCTGTTTCCCACTGACTGCGCAGTTCTTCTACCCTTCTTTCCAGTTCCAACGTTGTCTCGTAATACTCTGGGAAACCCGCTGCAAATGAAATATAGTCCCCTTCCTCCATGGAAAGCCTCTTAGCCGCCAGGTACTCCACCAGTGTTTCCTCATCCGCCAGAACATTGTAGGCGTTTTTAAATTGCTCCGCTGCTTCTTCGAACAGGAACAAACCACACAATGCTACCCCCTTATTGTGCAAAACCTTTGCCCTCAAACTCTTTTCTTCTTCGGGAAGCTGCTCCAACAGCGTATCATATTCTAAAATAGCCGGCACATATCTGCCACCCGCGACCATGTAGTCCACTCTATTCTTCAACTTTTCATAAATGTTCAGATTGGCTCCTTTATGAAATATCTCTTCCGTCTGGCGTATGGTTTTCTCATCGTAGAAGCCTACATATTGCAAAATGATTCCGACGAAAGCTCCAACAGAGGTCTTCTGATGCAGAAGCGGATACAAGGATGATGCCAAATCCGGAAGCTTTAATTCCTCATCTATCCATTTTACCAGCTTTTTATTGACAATTTCCCTATCCAGTAAAAAGGCATTCTCCTTTAGGACATAACAGAGTTCTTCAGCAGAGAACACCCTGATATCCAGATTTTCAAAATAATATGGAATTTTTGCATATTCACCAGTTTCAAGCAACACTCTTCCCACTATACTACCTCAAAGCTTTCTGTCCACTTCAGATGACTGGAAGGAAATATCTCTCCAAAACCCAGGTCTTCAATTTCAAGCTGTATGCGGTTTTCCGCTGTCATCCATACTTCCATATACAGCCGGGACGCCGCACCTGTTCTCACCGGCAGTCCCTCCAATGTAACAAGAGCGTATTTCACGTCCCGTCCGTTCAATGGTGTAATAATCACTGAAAAGCTGTTCCCTTCATCCAGAAGAAACTCTATAGATGCATGCGCTTCAAACCAGCCCACTCCTGCGTCCAAAAGCGCAAAATAAGAATCTTCTCCCTGCCTTGCCACCTTCATGCCTATATTGGCCTTCAGCTTATCATTCCCTAAAAACACATGGGCTTTGCCGACCTCGCTGGCATTCAGTTTTTCCTGACATCCCAAACAGGCACCCTTACTGTAAAGATTATTTCCCTGAAAGACTCTTTTCCCCCGGCAGAGATACCGTAAGCTCTCTTTCATCCACTCTTCCCTGAAGCCTTCTCCCAGCAAATACACCGATGAAATCAGCTTTCCGTCACATACCTCTTGTAAGATAGTAAGAAACCTTTCATCCCATTGAGAAAAAAGGACCTCCCGCTGCTGTTCTTCCTCCGGCAAAGTGTCACAGTGCAGAAAAGGATATTCTCTCTCATCCACAAAGGCTACAATCGGGGTCGTCCTGTGATTGCACTCCAGGCGATAGGTTTTGATATAGTCGGCATTATAGTCACATACCAGCACCTGCCCCTGCCACAGCTCCGCCGGCTGGTGGATGGTATAATAGTAAAAGCTTTCCACATGCCCCTGAAAATAAACTGCCTTAGTCTTCAAAGAAAGTCCTGCTATCACGGTATTCAGAATTTCCACCATTCTGCTGTCCAGATTTTCGCAGGTAACCATCATTGCACCGATTTTATCCACGCCGGATACCATGGAAAGAAGCGACAGGCTCCTTTTCACAAAAAGGGTCAAAAGTGCGACCGGATCAAATTCTTCTTCTTCAATCGTTACCTTTTCTCCTGCCCTTGCCAGATTGATGAGGTCTGTTACCAGTTGTCCCTCCTCCATTTCGGCGTGCTTTATGGCGTCTTTACCGAAAAACCACTGGTTTACACCCTGCCGCTTACACAGCGCCGTAGGAATATTGTAGTTTTCCCCGCCGGCCACTACGGACAAAGTTTCCGGTATCCCGCCTTCATATGGACTGAAGCTTATCTGGGAATATCCGCTACCCAAATCATAGCCTACAATAATTTTATCCTTCATCCGTAATTTCCTTTCTCCATCCCGCAGCTTAGACCAAACGGAACAGCCTGTTTCTCATAAATTCCTTATACTCGTACTCTGTAAGCAGCTTATCCACAGTATCATAATCCTGCAGGGTATTGCTGATGCTCAAATCATTGATCAAATTGAATTTACTATCTATACTGCTGTTTACGGTATCGCTTTTTTGAAGTGTGGCACTCTCCGTCAACTGCTCGCTGCCATCACGCTCTTCCATAATATAATATTGAAGCCGTTCTCCAAAAAAGAGTACGAACTCTTTGAAGCAGACACCGCCGATTACCTCTGTCATTTCTTCCATCAGGTATTCCGGCTCTTCACCCTCCGGTGCTTCCAGACAATAGTGCATAACGGCCCTTGCTGCAGGATGCGCCTTGTATTCCACAATCGTCCTGTCAGAAAGCTGATTCAGATAGCTATCCTTATAATCCATGAATTCCGTAAACATTTTCAGATGGATGCGTTCTCTCAACATCTCATGGAGGAATTCCCTTACTATCTCCTTCGCCTCATCAGTCATATCTGCCTTATTCTCTGCACAATACTTGATGAACGCCAGCTTACATACCATATGAAGGCTTTCCTTCCGCTTGTACATGCCTGCCACTTCTTCAAACAGGAACCTGTCAGTCACCCTGTCCTTCACAAAATACTCATAAGAACACTGGGATAGAAAAGCCTCTTCCACCTCTGCCTTGGCTCCACCTACTACATAGGAACGGAAAATTTCCATCTTTTCCCCTACAAAAGAACCTGAAAAGAGCATCTGAATCAGCATTCTTTCACATAACTCATAGGTATCCACAGAAAAAGCCACTGCAGCCTTCCAGATATCCCGTAGTTCCTTTGTCAGTCCTCTAAAGTACAAGGTAAGATATCGCAGACAATTTTCCTCATATTTGCCATGCCTGAAAGCATACAATACCGCCTCAGTCAATGCTGTCTCTTCCATGAACTCATTTTTTCCGATAATTCCTGCGCATAAGCGAACCAGAGTCTTAGGCTCCACGCCGTAAGGTCCATAGCTTTTCAGCCATTCATATGCCTTTTCTTCCTTGCCGCGAAGCACCAGCAAGCGCAGCAGTTCTCCTCTTTCCTTAAGTGAAAATGCCCCCGGCTCTACCTGATCCAAATATTCATCCAGCTCACGTACCTTATCATTCTCATAATAGTACTTTATGAGCTTCATGCCAATTGCACGTTTCCACTCATCACTTACTGTGACATCCTCTAACAGAAACCTGAACCGAAACTCGTTGTCTTCCGTTACCTCAGAAATATCCTGGCCATTCGCGCACATATAGATATTTAAATCCTGTATGTTTCCTGCAATCGGTGATACGAGCTTTGCAAGCTTACCCGGAAGCATCAGTTTTTCTGTAGTGTACGGCACACTTACCATATACCGGTTATGCTGATTATCCTCAAACAAAATAGTACTGTCCGGTTCAGGCAGAGAGGCAAAGGCCTTTTCGTCTGTAACCGGATAATACCTTTCCTCCTGTAGTCCATGTCTGTAAACCACTGCATAACAGATATCCGGTCCCTGTATCTTTATCTGATGGATAAACATTATCTCAGAAAGTGCCTCTGCAATTTCCTTTGTCACCATTTGCGGTACCAGTATATTTTTATACAGATAAGCTAAATCACGGTTGATTCGCCTCTTCAAAATCTGCTCTATAACAAATTGTTCTATTGTATTGCGATAATTTTCATAAATTTGAGGAATACTGTCTTTATGCCTGTACACATTGGCATATAAAAAAGCTCCCAGTTCGCAGCTTAAGTTGTTCTGATAGGAAAAATACATCAGCACGATTTTGGGCAGTACTTCTGTCGTATCCGGATTCACACTCATCAGATAATAGTCATACAGACGTGTGATGCGGAGTTCCTGCTCTATGCCACGCTTATACCATTTAAAATACTCCCTGCCGCTTCGGTTGCCCTTAATCAAAAGGCTGCATATCTCCTGCAGAACCTGCACATCCGGCTTTACCCTATAGCAGCTTTCCAAAATCCGATACAGGCACGGGTCATATTCCCTTTCCTTCTGCACAAGATATACAAACTGCATAATCACGTCCTGATTTAGCATCTCATGTTTTGCACTATATAAAAGAACCTGCCTTTCAAAGCTGTCCAATTTCATTAAAAGAGACGGATTTAAGTTCAGTAAAAGCATGGCTTCTATGTAAAGTACCGGACTGGTGCAGCCACGATTAAACTGTTCCTCCAAAAACATCCACTTTTTGGAGAAGCTACGGCTATATTCCTCAGAAAGGTATAAAAGCAGCCATGCTACACGCCATTCTCCCTGGTTTCTTTTGTAGATATATTCCACCTGCTCTGTCACCTGGTTGACATAATCTTCCTGTCTGTGTATCAGCGTGGTCAGATAAAGATAGTATGCCTCCAAAGCTGGCTCTTCCGTTTCCATATTATCTAAGATATCCGCAGCATGATCCAAAATCCACTGAGCCTCATTGTAACGCTCCTCCGTAATCAGAAGCTGGGCCTGAAAAAGCCTTGCCGATACATCCTTGTCGTCACCGGATGTCATCTTGTCTACAATCTTACTGCTTTCCCGCAACCATGTAGAGGCCCCAATTTTCTTCATGCGAAAGGCCTGGTAAAATTCCATAAGCTGCAGTACCAGACGCTTTCTCTCCAGCCTGCGTCTCCCCTGATTGCCTATTGCATGGTATTTGACCATAAAAGGCACTTTTATTTCCTGATAGCTGTTATACAGCCGGATGCTTCCGAAATTATTACCGTCATGTAAAAGTCCACTGTCCACGTACACCGGTAGTCTGCACAGATTTCCAAGGAAGTCATCATCGGAAAGTTCTTCTTTTTCGGTATACAAAAAACAGCCTTCCGTTTCTATCTGTAGTCTGGTATAGCCCCATCCGTTACGGGTGATGGCAAGCCCGGTCTCCACAACTCCCTCCGGGTCTTCCAGCCGTACTTCCGGTACATCCGTTAAATATTCTATCTTCTGCTTTTTGTTGATACCAATCAAAAACTCTTCGACGTTCTGCTCATTCCCGGGATAAGCAGACATCCCCAGGTAATAATCATAATACTGTCTGTCATTTCCATTAAATATCCGCTTAAAATCCTCCGTATAAAAGAGACTGACTGCCTCCTCCGGACTTGCTTTGGCAAGATTGGCAAAATGAAACAGGTTCTTGACATTTCCCAAAGAAGATTGTAATACCGTGTATTCCACATTCACTACAAAAGGCAGGTAGTATTCGCCCTGATTGCTGACGACACTAAATTCTCCCTTTACTACATCCCCTTCTTCCAGATGCTCACCGTGGAAGCAGAAGAATATCTCCTCTTCACTTCCTACAAATTCTTGAGTGATGCATTCCATCCTGCCATCTGATGAAGTAACATATCCCTGCAAATATCTGCCCGGTGTCCCCAATATCTTAAAGGAACCTTCTGCGGACTCTCCGGGTTTTATGGAAAGCTCTAATTTTGAGCACGAAAAATCGAGAGAACCATTTTCATAATCAAAGTTCCCCTCTAAAAGCCTGTTAATGATCTCTTCCATCGCGCTCACCTTCTTTATACTGATATGATGATTATACCATTTCCCTATATGCTTACGCAAACATATTTTCTACCTTTTTACCTTTTACTTTTTATGCTGTAACGGTGCAGAAATGGAACGCACTGCATATACTGTCTATAAGTAAATATGCTGAGGTTCTTTATGTTAGAAAAACTGCATGTCGCCCAGATACCGGAACCTGTTCCCAGTCCCTATGAAGGTGCCCTCCGCATCAACGTGATATCCTCCATCGGACAAATCCCCATTCCGGGTGCAACTGTCGCCATCTCCTATACCGGTGACCCTACTTCCGTTATTGAGGAACTTACTACCGACGAATCAGGTCTGACACCGACTATTGAACTGCCTGCCCCGCCCGTTGACCTGAGTCTAAATCCCGAGAGTGAAATACAGCCTTACGCCGAGTACAATATTCTCGTTACAGCGCCAGGACACGAGCCCGTTTCCGTAACCGGCTCTGAGCTTTTGGCAGATACCACTTCCTTTCAGCCTATCCGCATGAATCCTTTGGAGATGACGGAAGAAGAAAAGAAACTGGTCGTCATCCCGGCGCACACACTTTGGGGCGAATATCCGCCCAAAATACCGGAGGCGGAAATCAAACCCGTCGCAGAAACCGGGGAAATTGTCTTAAGCCGTGTGGTCGTTCCAGAATTTGTTATCGTACATGACGGTGTACCCGCTGACAGGACTGCTTCCAATTACTGGGTAAAATACACGGATTACATCAAGAATGTGGCCTCCTCCGAAATCTATGCTACCTGGCCTGAGACCACCATATACGCAAATATTCTCGTTATTATGTCCTTTACGTTGAATCGTGTTTATACTGAATGGTATAGGAATCAAGGTTACGATTTCACTATCACAAGTTCTACCGCCTATGATCAGAAATGGATCTATGGACGAAATACCTATGAGAACATAGATCGTCTGGTGGACAGCATCTTTGCCAATTACCTGTCCCGCCCCGGTGTGCGTCAGCCCATCTTTACCTCCTACTGTGACGGGCAGCGGGTTACCTGTAACGGTTTAAGCCAGTGGGGATCCAAGTATTTGGGCGATGAAGGATACTCTGCAATTGAAATCATACGCTATTATTATGGAAATGATATGTATATCAACACAGCCGATGTCATTTCCGGAGTGCCTGCCTCATTTCCGGGCTATAATCTTTCCATCGGCGCTTCCGGTGAAAAGGTCCGCCAGCTCCAGCAGCAGCTCAACCGGATTGCACAGAATTATCCTGCCATCCCTACGCTGGTGGCAGACGGTATCTATGGTCCGCTTACTGCAGAAGCTGTCCGCACCTTCCAACAGATTTTCGGGCTTTCACCTACCGGCGTCACTGATTTTGCAACCTGGTATGCTATCTCCCGTATCTATGTGGGGGTCTCCAGGATTGCAGAACCATTTTAACCCTTAGAACCAAAAGTGGCTGTTGCAAAACAATTTTGCAACAACCACTTTTTCCTTGCTCCTAAATCATCTTCTGCCCATTTATAATCAGCGCAAATTTAACTCCCAGTTTCTCCGCTGACTTTTTACAGAGAATCATACGGTTTAAAAAGATTTCAAAGTAATCCATGACACTGCAGATTTCTGTTTCAATTTTGATATCCAGACATACTTCCGCTTTATCAATAAGAAGATTGGATTCCTTTACGGAATAATTAACCCTGTCATGGATATCAAAGCTGGACATATCCTGATTGCGCACCCTGCTGGAGCGCACATCCGTCTTATCCGCCAGTATCAGAGCTGCTGCCACAGGGTTGACCGGGAAAGCCGTGGACTCGTCATGGTTGCCGATTGCTGTCACGATGGTAGCGATTTCATCCGGCTCCGCATTCATCCTGTCCAAAATACGAAAGGCCATAACTGCTCCGCTCTGGGCATGGTCAATTCTGTTGACTACATTGCCGATATCATGCAGATAACCGGCAATGGCTGCCAGCTCCGCTTCCCTTTTGCTGTACCCCAGGGTCTCCAAAATCCTGTACGCCGCTGCCGCCACCTTACAGACATGAGGAAAGCTGTGCTCCGTATATCCCAATGCCACCAGTGATTCGTCCGCCTTTTTTATGTAACATTTGATAGCCTCATCCTTTTGTACATCTTCCAATGTAATCTTCATAGTCTGCCTCCGCATTGATATCTCTCATATTCTTACTTTTCATCATACAAAAGTGGGGAATACCTGTCAAGGTGATGCATTTTGCCAACATTAAAATCAACACCTTACACATCATGTAGTAATCAAAACCATGAAAAGTATAGACATTCTTCTTATGATGTATTACAATACCATATGAGATATTATTTAAAAAGAAAATAAAGCGATTGGAAGGATATTTATGAACTATCAGATTATTACCGATGGCTCCTGCGACTTACCGTCTGAGCTTGTAGAAGAAAAGAAGCTGCTGGTCGTTCCCTTTTATGTTTCCTTTGATGACCAGAATTACAAAAAAGAAATCGTAGAAATCGGCATACGGGATTTTTATGAGGAGATGGTAGCCCATCCCGATGTCTATCCCAAATCCTCCATGCCCTCCGTTCAGGACTATGCGGACGTTTTCATGCCTTTGGCGAAGGAAGGAATTCCCATTATCTGCATCTGTATCACCACCAAATTCAGCGGCTCCATGCAGTCCGCTCTGGGCGCTAAGGACATGGTACTGGAAAACTATCCCCATGCAAAAATCACTGTTATCGATGCCACCGTCAACACGGTATTGCAGGGTCAGTTCGTTTTGGAAGCCGCCAGAATGCAGGCCGCAGGCTGGGATTATGATGCAGTAGTAGAACGTCTGGAGGCTATCAAATCCACCGGCCGTATCTTTTTCACTGTAGGCAATATGGAATACTTAAAGCACGGCGGACGCATCGGCAAGCTGTCCGGTCTGGCCGGCTCCATCTTGGGGATCAAACCTCTCATCACCTTAAAAGAGGGAGAGATTTTCCCTTCCGGCATTACCAGAAGCCGTAAAAAATCCATGGAAAAGGTGGTTGAGCTTTTACTGGAATACTTAAAGGAAACCGGAAAGGACATTCATTCCTACAGCCTTGCCATCGGCTTCGGTTATGACAAGAAAGAAGCAGAGGATTTCAGGGCTTATTCCCTATCCACCATCAACGAAAAAATAAAGGGCACCTCTCCGTTAACTGCCGAAGATATGCCCATCTACCAGATAGGTGCCACCATCAGTGTCCATACGGGACCCTATCCGCTCGGTTTTGGCATTATAGAGCGTGCCTTTTAAGCCATTTCGCCACACCGTCGCTGTCATTGCTTTCAATGATGCCTGTGGCATGTTCTTTAAGCTTGGGCACTGCATTTTCTACCGCATAGCATTCATCAGAAATTGCAAACATGGGGATGTCATTTATGGCATCCCCAAATGATACCACTTTCTCACAGGACAGTATTTCCTTCAGCTTTTCAATAGCGTGTGCCTTCGTAGCCTGTGCGGGCATAAGCTCACACCAGTATTCGGGTCGGTACAGCTCCTGCTGTAAAGTGCAGTGATACCGTTCATCCGGTTTTATTTTCTCATAAAGGGGAAGCAATTGTTCCTGCTCTCCAATACAGGTATAGTAAAAAATCTCCCCTTCATACAGTTCTTCCTCTGTCTGTACCGGCCGCAGGCGCTTGTCACCTATCCGCTTGCTCAGGTACCTTCTGCCGCCTTCATTTTCCTTATCCGGTCTCCAGGACACCCGTTCCACACCATCAATATAGGAATATACAAAGGGTGAAATTCCATTTTCCTGTATATGCTTTCTGGCATTTTCTCTTTCCTTATTCGAGAAGCTTACCCTATGCAGTATTTCCCCATTCTCAGGACGAATAATCAGGCAGCCATTGTATGCAATGACCGGTATATGCGCCGAAAGCCCCTTTGCTACCACGCTGGCAGAAACTAAGGACCTTGCCGTGGCATAGGTGAACAGCATGCCCTGCTCCACCAGCCCGTTGATAGTATCCAGCGAAAACTTGCTTATTTTGTCATTAGAGTTTAACAATGTACCATCTAAGTCCGTTACATATAAAACCCGATTTTTTCCCATGCACCTACTCCCACCTGGCACAAATAACTGTCCGTTCCGCTAAAAGCTCCTGATTTTATCGGAACCGTCATCCACCGTATTTTCAATCTTTATAATCACCACGTCATAGCCAAAGCTTTCATTTACCTGCACATGCACGGTATCTCCCACCTTATGTCCGAGCAAAGCCTTCCCCAGGGGCGATTCATTGCTGATAAGCCCTTCCAGAGAGTTGCCGCGGACCGTTGTCACGATTTTATAGACCTCCGTGCTCTTGTCTTCTACGAATTCCACCGTCACGGTATTGTTGATGCCTACCTCGTCCTCGGCAGATTTATCAGAAATGACATCCGCTGTCCGTATCATGCGGTCCAGGAAGCGGATACGGCTCTCATTCTTGTTCTTTTCCCTCTTGGCGGCATGGTATTCAAAGTTCTCACTCAGATCTCCGTGGGCTCTGGCTTCCTTTACATCCTCCAAAAGCTGCGGACGCAGCACCAGCTTACGATACTCGATTTCTTCCTCCATCCGTTTAATATCACTTTCTGTCAATTGATCATGCATAGCTTATCCTCCCCAAATTTGTTCATCTGCCGGGCAAAATTCTATCTTTCCACTATAGTAACACACTTTTTAGAAAAAAGCACCAAAAAGGGCTGCCGCAAAATCACACTTTGTTGTAGCTATGATTATGCGACAGCCTGTTTAAAATACTTTAGACAATCATATGCTTACTTGGCAAGCAGCATCATGATATCGTTGCTTCTTGCAATAAACTTTGTCATATCGTCAGGGCTTAAAGGTGCATGTTGCAGTTTAGCAAGATCGTATAACTGCTCACAAATCATCTGTACATTTTCACCGTCCTGATGCTCTGTTACGTACTGTACCAAAGGATGGTTTGCATTCAGAATAAGAGTCTCGCCCTCGGAACCGAATGCGCCCATGTCCATACCGTTCATGGAATACATCTTCATCATATCCTGCATACGACGGCTTTCCTCGGACAAGGTAATCATGGAAGAAATCTTCTTGTTCTTCAGTTTTTCAACCTTGACCTCCAGTTTCTCCTTTTTCAGTACCTTCTTCATAATTTTACTGATGGCTTCTGCCTGAGCCTTCATTTCCTCCTCGGCCTTCTTGGAAGTCTTGGACTTAAAGGTGTCGGTCAGATCAGCATCGATTCTCTGGAATTTGATACCTTCGTTCTTAGCCTCCAACTGAGAAATGAAAGGCTGGTCAATATTGTGAGTAAGGATAACAGCATCCATCTTGGCAGCCTTGAACATATTGATATACTGGCTCTGCTGCTGTTCGTCCGTCACGTAGTAGATTGTCTTTTCTTTCTTCTCTTCTTCGGCGTTCTCCGCATCATCGCCTTCTGCAGCAGTATCCTCTGTCTTACCGTCTTCTACGACCTCAGCCTCTACCACGTTGCCGTTTTCATCGGTTGCCTTCTCTGCCTCGTCAGGGTCAATCTTATTTACCTCCAGGCATTCCGGCAGGGTCATATAGTTGCCTTCCAGATTCTTGAAGAGGATATAATCCGTCATCTTTTCACAGAACTTATCATCCTTTAAGCAGCCGAATTTAATGAACGGGCTGATATCATCCCAGTATTTCTCATATTCCTCTTTTTCTGTCTTGCACATACCGGCCAGTTTATCCGCAACCTTTTTGCTGATATAATCGGAAATCTTCTTTACAAAACCATCGTTCTGCAATGCGCTTCTGGAAACATTCAGCGGCAGATCCGGGCAGTCGATAACGCCCTTTAACAGCATCAGGAATTCAGGAATGACTTCCTTGATATTGTCTGCAATGAACACCTGATTGTTGTACAGCTTGATAGTTCCCTCAATAGATTCATATTCCATATTGATTTTAGGGAAATACAAAATACCCTTCAGGTTGAACGGATAATCCATATTCAGATGTATCCAGAACAACGGCTCCTTATAATCCTGGAATACCTTTCTGTAAAATTCCAGATATTCTTCCCTGGTGCATTCGCTGGGGTTCTTCATCCAAAGAGGATGGGTATCGTTTAATAGCTCGGGTCTCTTTACGATTTTCAGCTTTTCAGGATCATCTTCCTTTTCCGGCTTGATAGTCTCTACAACAGTATCCGTATCCAGCTTTTCCTCAGTCTTGATAATCTGAGTCTCCTTGGTGTCTGCCTTGCTTAAGTAGATTTCGGTGGGCATGAAGGAACAATACTTCTTGATTACTTCCTTCGCCTTATATTCATTACAGAACTCCAGACAATCCTCCATCAAGAACAGAGTAATGGTAGTACCCACCTCGCTCCTGTCGCCTTCTTCCATAGAAAACTCTGTGCCGCCATCGCACTCCCAGTGAACCGGCTTCGCACCTTCCTTATAGGAAAGGGTGTCGATATGTACTTCCTCTGCAACCATAAACGCGGAATAGAAGCCCAGTCCGAAATGGCCGATAATCTGATCTGCATTGCTCTTGTCCTTGTACTTTTCAATAAAGTCTGTAGCGCCTGAAAAGGCAATCTGATTGATGTACTCCTCCACTTCATCAGCGGTCATGCCGAGACCATTATCCTTAAAGGTCAACGTCTTCTTTTCGGGGTCTACAATGACCTCCACCTTAGGCTTATACCCCTCAGGCAGGGCATATTCACCCATCATATCCAGTTTCTGCAGCTTCGTAATGGCATCACAGCCATTGGAGATCATTTCCCTGTAGAAGATATCATGGTCAGAATATAACCACTTCTTGATAATAGGGAAAATATTTTCACTGTTAATTGACAAACTACCTGTTTTTGCTGCCATAAAAATTCCACTTCCTTTTCTTATTTTTGATTTACAGCTTTTTACATAAGCAACGTCTGCTTCAACTAAAGTACAGTGTAAAACCGAAGTTCTGAAAAGTCAACACAAAATTAGCACTCATCCAAAATGAGTGCTAATAATTAGTGAAAAATGTTGATTTTTCGGGCTTTTTTTATTTCTAAAATTTTTGTAAACAACAGATAACAACCCAATATGAATATCCTGTCCCAGGAAATCTATGCACACGATCACTCAGGAAAGTATTTGATATACACATCGAAGAAATCCGATGTGGTCACATTTTCATCATGGATGAAGCCCACTTCCTCCCATACCTTGTCGTTCAGCTTTCTGGTCAGGGTATCTACAAACACATCATACTCCTCCCCGAACTTTTCCTTCTTCCGTTCCTCTACGATTTTCAGCTTGTTCTGGTCCGTTTCCTCCCGGTTGAAGGTGTTCAGACATTTGATAATGTGATACCCGTAAGCATCCTCCACAATACCGCTTATTTCATTGTTCCCAAGGTTGAACGCCGCCTCTTCGAACTCCGGCTCCATCTCACCCTTTCTAAAGGAATAGGTAGCCACATTGTCCTCACTGTACTGGGCTATCAGACTTTCAAAATCATGCTCTCCATCCGTTGCCAGTGCATAGGCCTCGCAGGCTTTCGCATAGGCCGCTTCCCTGGCCGTTTCCGTATACTCGACTCTCTCTCCTCGCCCATCAGTCGTATAGGTTTTGATTAAAATATGCTGCACCGTAATTGTCCTGGCCTCATCATCACTGATTTCCGGATTAATATCCTGTATGATTTCCGCATACACCTTTTCTGCCAGCGCATATTCCGAATAGAGCTGCTCCACGATTTCCTCTGTCGCCCCCATCAGTTCAATCTCCGCTTCATTCAAAGAATTAAAATACTCTTCCGCCGCCAGTTTCACTTTTTCTAAATCTGCTTCATCCAGCGACACGCCCTTTTGCTCCGCCAGCAGGTTGAGCGTCTTAATCTGCGCTATCTTGGCCAGCACCATTTCCTTGATATTTTCCTCTAACGTCACCCCATCCAGGCTGGCCTGCCATATTTCCTCACCATAGACCTCTTCATACTGATTCTGTGTCGTCGTCAGATATATCATAATCTCCGGCAGCGTACAGGATTTACTCTCTATCCTAAAAACCTCATCCTTCGCAAATCCCGTGGTGAGCACCACCTTAGTATTCGCTTCTCCTTTCCCGCAGGCACTCAAAACCATCATTATCCCCAAAAGCGCTGTTGCAAGCAGCCGCTGCCCTATCTTCCTTCTTTTCTTCATCTTACCCATCACTCTTTCGTTATTCATGCGGTCGCCCTGTTCCATCTGCTGCGGGCAGAGCCTCGAAAATGCGAAGCATTTCCTCGGTCGCTTTCGCCCTGTTCCATCTGCTACGGGCAGAGCCTCGAAAATGCTTCGCATTTCCTCGGTCGCTTTCGCTCGGCAGATGTCTGCGGACGAATCCATGCCTGTTCGAGCAAGCTCGCCAGTCCTGGATTCGTCCGCAGACGCCTGCCTCTGCCCTTTACGAACATTATACCTGAATGTGTACCCCGCTGCCACTGTTTGTTTTTTCCACAACAAGCTGACTGTCTATCCTCTCCCGCAGTTCCGGCACGTGGGAAATGATACCGATTAACTTATTATGCTCTACCAGTCCCATCAGCGTCTCACAGGCCTGGTCCAGGGATTCGCTGTCCAGCGCCCCAAAGCCTTCGTCGATAAACAGGGTATCCACCTTAATGCCGCCATTCATGGCCTGTATCACGTCGCTCATGCCAAGGGCCAGGGATAGGGATGCCTTAAAGCTCTCACCGCCGGATAAGGTTTTTACAGAACGAGCCTTCCCGGTATAATAGTCCATCACCTGAATCTCCAGGCTGTCCTTTACTCTTCCATCCCCAACCTCTTCCACTCTGGACATTTCATACCGTCCGCCGGTCATTTTGAGAAAACGCAAATTGGCTGCCCTAAGGATTTCCTCAAAATAGCCAGCCAGCACATACTGTTCAAACACCAGCCGTTTGGCATTGTTTCCGGAGGCCAGATTATCCAAATCCTTCACATAACCGTACTCTTCTTCGGCCTTTCCCATCTTCTTCTGCCTTTCGGCAAATTGTGTGACTGCCTTCTTCACCTCTGCGCAGAAAGCATGGGCCTGTTTCCACTCATTCTGCTTTTCCGCCAACAGCACGTTGCAGGCATCTGCCTTTTCGTAAAGCGTTGTCAGATCATTTTTCTGTTTATTCTGCAACACCTGTTCCAGGTGCGCCTTTATGCTTTGGGCGGATGTCAACTGTTCCTTGTAGCTGCTTAGGTGCTTTTCCAGTTCCGCCATTTCCTTTTTCGGCAAAAGCGCCCTCTCACACTCCTCCTCATCCGAAAAGCCCTCCCGGAACAGCGCCTCCCTTAAAACTTCCTCACAGTCAGTTAGTACCCTTTCTCCCTGAATAATTTCTTCATCCGTTGTTACAAGCTGCTCCTTTTCACTTTGCAGCATGCCGGCTATCTGCGTCAGTCTCAATGTTTTTTGCTGCACCAGCTTTGCCTTTTCTTCGAAGGAACCTTGCAGTAACAAGTCCACATAAAGAGATTGCCCCAAAACAAGCTCCTCTTTTATTCTCTGCTCCTGTTTCTCTAATGCCTTTACCTGATCCTGCAACTTATGCAGACGACTTTCCTGTTCTTCCGCAAGCGCCTTTAAAGAAGCTGCCTGCTCCTGCGCCTTCCGCAAATCCGCTTCGATTTCCTCCAACGCTTCCTTTAATTGCTGCAATTCTCCCTCTGACAAAATCCCTGCTTCTTCCTTTGCCGGATTCGGATGCTCTACGGAACCACATACCGGACAGGGTTCCCCTGCCTTTAACATTCTGGCAGCTATGCCTACTACCGCATGCCGATAGCTTTTATCTGCCTCTTCATAAGCCCTTCTTTTCTCATCCCGTTCTGTTTCCCATTGCAGGAAGGTTCGCTTGGCCTCTTCCCACTTTTCACAGGTGGACTGATATGCTTTTTCACTGTCTGCACTCTGCTGCCTGCTTTCCAAAATGCCTCTGCAAACCTCTAAATACGTTGCTAAAACATCCTTCTTTTCATCAAAAAAGAGAAGTTCTGCCTGCTCCGCCTGCAACCGTTCTATTGTTTCCTGCTGCTTTCTCTTTTTCTGCTTCTTTTCCTCTAAGTTCTGTCTGGCAGACTGTGTCCTCACTCTCTGTGGGGATAAAGCTTCCGCAATCCTGCTGCGATTGCAGATTGCAGTCTTTTCCTTAATTTCCTCTTCCTGTTCTCCCAGCAGGTGCAAGGTCTGTTCCACCTGCTCTAACCGATGGAATTGCTCATTTTCCTGTTCTTTTTCCGTGACCTCTCTGGTCAATGCGTCCTTCGTATCCTGCAGACCGGTATATTCCTTTTGTAGATTCTTCTCCGCCTTTTCTGCCTCCCCCGAAAGCCTCTTTAATTCTTCTGCAACAGCCGCATAATTCCAGTTGTCTGTCTCGGTCAATTCCCGCAAAGTTACAATAGCTTCTTCCTTTTTGCTATCCGTCAGAAGCATTTCCACATCCTCTTTTAACCTGCTTTGCTGCTCCTTCACCCTGTCATACAGCGCGTTGGACCTGGCACGCAGAGCCTGGGTAAATTTTTCATACACACCGGTTCCGAAAATGTCCCGAAAAATCCGGGTCTTGTCCTTGGGAGATGCCGTCAGGAGTCTGGCAAATTCTCCCTGAGCTATCATGGTAATCTGTTTAAACTGGGCGTAATCCAGCACAAGAATCTCCTGTATTTTTGCATTGACTTCCCTGGTTCCTTCTATTACCTTGTCCTCCGGCAAATAGAGAACAGCATTTTCCTTTTCCTTCGTCAGGCTGTCACCCTTACCCCGTTTCTTCGGCCGCTCATATTCCGGATTTCTGATAATATGGTAATCCTTTCCGGCATGGGACACAAAAAGTTCTACATAGGTTTTCGTATCCGCATCCGCAAAATCGCTGCGCACACTGTTCTTTTCCCGCATCTCTCCTGACAGGCTGCCATATAAAGCATAGGTAATGGCATCAAAAATAGTGGTCTTTCCTGCACCGGTAGCGCCGGTTATCAGAAAAAGCCCTCTGCCCTCAAAAACGGTAAAATCTATTTCAGTTTTATTCTTATAGGGTCCCCACCCGCTGATAATCAATCTTTTCGGTCTCATCGATGCTCCTTGCTTTGCGTTTTCCGCCATTCCTGCTACAGGATAACAGTATTAAAACAGCTCGTCCAACAAAATAAAATACCTTATTTTTTCAAAATCCGGTTCCACTCCCAGCTTTTCAAACAACAGATCCACATTGTACTCTCCATGCTTCCTGCCATCATAAATGCCGTCCATATTATGTTTAAGGCTCCTGTAACACAGCGCAATATCCTGCCACTTATCCGCTATGCCCGCATTCCCTAAATCGATAAAGCCCTGCACCCTGTCACCTTCCAAAAACACATTCGGCAGACAGTAATCCCCATGAGAAAAGACCAATTCCTCTTTCGGCCTGTTTTCTGAAAGCCAGTTAAGTAATTGTTCCGGATTTTGGAAGCCGCCTTCTCCAAAGGTCTCCGGCTCCACGTCATCCAAATCGATCAAATTATTCTCCACTCTGTATCTCGCCGCTGTCAGCTTTTGCTCAATACTATTTATATAAGGGCAGTCTGTTACATCCACTCCCCATAACATCTTAAGTCCTTCTGCCAGCAGGTCCACTAATTCCTCAAAATGACTTAAATACCAGTCATCACAGGCCATCTTTCCTGTCATCTTCGTCATCAGTAAGTAGTTGACACCTTCCATTCTTTCCCTACAAATGATTTCAGGCACGGGAAGCTTTCCTGCAAGCCACTGCATCATCCGGTATTCATTGTCCGATGAGTCACATTGCTTTTCTATTTTTAACACCATATCCTCAAAAGTATAGACCCGGGAATCCGACTTCCCAATATCGTCCGTGCTGTAAGACCTGCTACCGATAAACGCCTCTATTTTTTCAGGAAGATACAGCTGTATGCCTTTCTCTGCATCTAGCATAGACTTTCCTCCGTCTCCTTTACGATTTCCGCACGCTTTTCATCCATCGGCTCGCCCTTCAGTAATTCGTAAAACTGGGCAAATAACTCACCGGTTGTCTTTTTTGCCATAAAAATTTCGGGATGGTATTCCACTCCCTGTTCAGGCTTGTTTTTCTCAAGTTCAATCTGCATCACGTTGGGATAAACGCTCCGCAGCGTACCGATAGGATCAATCAGTTCTTCCTCATTAGTAAGCACTGCCTTAATGTAATCTTCTTTCTCCGCCTCTTTTACAACCTCCGGTGAAATAAGCTGCTCAAGTCCGCCCTTTATGATGCGCATCTCATGAAGAGGCACAAGTTCTCTGTTTTCTACCTGAATATCGCCCTTGCTCCCCATATTTACCAGATTGACTGTCTTAGTGTGGCTGACCTCAGAGAAGGAATATTTTAGAGGAGAACCGGCATACCATACCTCTCTGTCCCCAATCTTCTGCCTTTTATGTATATGACCCAGCGCTACATAGTCGAATGTAGAAAAAAGCGCTGCCGGTACATTGTCAAGGCCGCCCACATTAACAGTGGTCTCCGAATCAGACAATTCCGGCACCTGACCATTCTCTCCCGTCACAAAATAGTGGGTAATCAGCACATGCCTGCTCCGCAAATCCAAGGGCATGGGCGTCTTCGCCAGCATTTCCTCCACCTCTGCTACCGCAGGCTTTACAAAGGGCATGCACACAAAATCCACGCTGCCCCACTCATCATGAAGCACAACTCTTTTCAGTTCTCCGTCATAACCTCCTGCAATATAAAGTCCCTGTTTTTCCAAAATCCTGTCAGCAAAAGCCACCCGCTCTCCCGAATCATGGTTGCCGCTAATCATAATAACCGGTATCTTTTCCTGCAAAAGCGAGGTCAGAAATTCATCCAAAAGCTCCACTGCCTCTGTGGAAGGAATTGGTCTGTCATAGACATCCCCCGCAATCAGAACCGCATCCACCTTTTCGGCAGTAGCAATATCCCGTATCTGTTTTAAGATATGCTTCTGGTCCTCTATCATGGAAAATTCATTGACCGTCTTGCCGATATGCAAATCGGCTGTGTGTAAAAATTTCATTGCTGCTCCTTA
>JBJFCM010000278.1:0-4720 GCA_051888955.1 Lachnospiraceae bacterium
CCTGTTGACACCATCTCTTCAAGGCTGTTCTATTCATGTCATTGATACTGGAACTACATATTTGGTGCTACATGATGCAAGAGCAGTGCATATATCACAAGAAAGGACCCGGCGAAGAGAAGATATACTTGGGTACGGGAAATTTATATCGTTTGAATATGCAAACTGTGGCTACCAGCTTTATATAGGAGCGACAGAGGAAATAGTGGAAAACATAAATGAAGCAATTTCCTGCGCAAACGTAATGCTTCATTATGAGCAAGAAAGAGGCTGGATGATGAAGGTACAAAGTTTTATGAGTACTGGTGGTGCCCTTTCTGGGCATTCTGAGATATGCCTTAATGAACTTTTTTCTACTTCATTGTTTTCAAGATAAGGAGGAGATGTCATGCAGATAAAAGCAGGAGAAATTGTTACCCTGGACACTCGTGCCGTATATTACAACGGAAAAGAGCTGCCCGGCTGGGTAAAAAATGATAGATGGATCGTGAAATCTGTTGAGGGCGACAAGGCAGTGCTCGGTAAAAATGTGAGCGGTTCCCATGAAATCAACAGTCCGGTCAATGTGAAGTACCTAAAGTCAACAGATGAAGCAGTCAAGGCTACAACGGCAGCAACCAAAGTATCTGGTGAAATGACTGTTTCTGACAGAGGAGTCGAACTGATCGCAAAATACGAAGGATGCCGACTGGAAGCCTATAAGTGTCCGGCAGGAGTCTGGACGATCGGATATGGTCATACGGCAGGTGTAGTGCCGGGGCAGACGCTTCCTTCTAAAGAGGCGGCAAAAGCATTATTAAAGGAAGATCTGAAAAAATATGGTGGCTATGTTAATACCTGTGTCAAGAAAGGGATGATTACATTTCCACTTACCCAGAATCAGTTTGATGCACTGACCAGTTTCTGCTATAACTGCGGCAACGGAAGTCTTCAAAAACTGGTATTTGGCAGGGATGCAGCTACGATAGCAGACAAGCTCTTAGCCTATAACAAAGGCGGCGGCAAAGTGCTGGCAGGCTTGGTACGTCGCAGGGAAGAAGAAAGAGCGTTATTTTTAAGCTGATAAGGCAAGCGTCAGGAGGAATCAGGAATGCCCTATAAAAAAATGACAGCAAATGAAACATCTCAGCCTGAAGAAGAAGTGAGAAATGAAGAAATCATGGACAATGATTTCATACCGTTGGATGATCTGGTCTATGCGCCCTTGCATGCATTGGCACATTCGAACCACAAACTGCGGGCACAAATTGTGGAGGCCATCAAAAGCATGGGAACCAGCAGACAAAATGGTCAGGAGGAAACCATTCACCTGAACAATATTAATATAGCCTATGACCAGTTAAGACCGGAGTCGGATGAGGGCTATAGTGTGGATACGCTGCAGGTGCAGGTCCCGCTTCTGTCCATCGTACCGGTTACGAATCTGAATGTGGAGAAGGCGGAGATTGATTTTTCAACGGAAATCAAGGCGGTGAACAATGAGGAATCAGGGGAAAGCAGAATCAATGCTCGGATATGCGCACCATCTCAAAGGGATAGTGATTTTCTTCCCAAAGTATCTTACAAGCTTCAGATTTCCTCCATACCTGCAACAGAGGGCATTCTGCGCCTGACAGATGCATTAAGTTCCAGTCAGGTCGCGAAAAAGTTAGACTCCAGGCCAGTGGCAGTAACCGGAGATCTCGGCTCTGATGAACAGAAGATTGTGCTTGAGAAAACGAAAAAACTCAAAGCCAAAATTGGAAGATTGAAGCAGCTTCACAAGAAGATATCCGACATGATTGACGAGCAGGAGAAGCTGCACCAAATCAGCAAGAATGCATTCGAGGAAGATACCTATGAATTTGATAAGGACAAATATCAGATGGCTCAGTCCAATATCATCAACCGTATCATGGAATATCAGGAACAGATCATGAACATGGAGATTAAATATGGACTGGAAAAGGATTATGAATAAAAGAAGGCGGCAGAAGGACATGGTGGACAAACAGGCCGCACAGATGGCAGAGCCTGTGGTTACAGAGGAAGAAATTAAGCAGTATCTCGCAAGCCTGCTTACGGAATGGAATTTTCGTCTACTGACAGATACGGAAATATCCACAAATATGGTTTTGTGGGTGGAATCCGTTATCGTCACCGCATATCAGTCCAATCCCGAAACGAAGTCATTCGGAAAACCGGAATTTTGGAATCTATTAAAATGTCTTATGGGAAAGCAGGGCCGGCCCACTCCCCTTAAGAAATAAAAAAAGAAAGAAAGAAAGAAGGTAGTAATTATGGCAATCGCAGAACAATTTGCCGGGCTTGACATGGAGAAGCTTATTGGCGGTCCGTTGTCAGCTGCGGCAGACGCAAGTACTCTTCTTGCGAACTCTACAGCAGACTTTATCAACAGGATAGGGTTTGACGCAAATGGAAAGGTGCGCACGGTGGCATTTGCTTACCAAAAGCGCAGTATGAACGAGGACGGCACCAGCAATCTCGACGAAATGAAGGTGGATGTTCCTATGCTGGCTATTGTACCGATCCCCAATCTACAGGTGGATGAGGTCAATGTCCTTTTTGACATGGAGGTCAAGCAGAGCGAGAAATCAGAAAGCGCAATGGATTTAGGGGCAAGCGTTACAGGAACTATGAATCTCGGTATCGTCAAGGTTAGTCTGACAGGTAATGTCAGCGCACATAGCTCCAATACCAGAAGCTCCGATAATTCAGCAAAGTATCATGTGGATGTAAGAGCCACTAATCACGGTACACCGGAAGGTCTTGCCAGAGTTTTTGACATGATGGCTGCAAACGTAGCACCAATGCTCGTTGACAGTACCATAAAGGATGAAAACGGACAGAGCCTTTCCGAGCAGGCAAGAATCAAGGCAGAAAACCTAAAGGCGCTTCGGCAGGACATCAGTCAGATCGAGAAGCGGCTTAGCGCAGCGCAGGACGGTTTAGATACGGTTATCCTGCAATTAAAGAAACTGGGAACCTCACAGTGTAATGTCTATCAGGGAACCATTACTAAACTGTTGAATACGGTGGATATCAAAGCTATTGATGAAGAAATCAAGCAGGCAAGAACCGAAGATGAAAAGAGAACTGCAGAGAACAAAAAGGCAGAAGCTGAAAAACAGCAGCTTTCTTACAGTCAGAATATGGATGAGGTGAATGCAAGCTGGAATTCATTTATGAATCAAGTGGGCGATTTCGTGAAGATGATTGCTGACAGCGACGAGACACCGGATGGGTTATCCGAGTTATATGCATTGAAGGCTGTGGATGCGGAAGGAAGGATTGTTTCTTATGAAAGTAGCGAGAATTACTATTCTGCACTCCTTACGGGACAGAAGAATGCCATAGCAGGACAGCGCAGCATTAGCGAAATCGAAAAGGAACTGCTCGACAAAAAGGCAGAGTATAGTGATGTGGCAGCATACTAAAAAACAGAAAAAGCCAAAAGGCAGAAAGAAGGAGCCATGAACAAAGAGGAAAAAATCGCCCTGACAGATATCCATTATGTCAAACTGGTGCCTGTCGGCAGCGTGAATCCCAATAATCCCCTGTCAGACCAATCCAAAGAAACACAGGCAGCACTTTTAAACCGTTGTCTGAATGACTATCCAAAAGGAATCATAATTGGGAAGGATATTACCATCGGGCGGTATATGGTGGGGGAGCATGAGCTTACCATGGAAAAGATTACCTACCATGTGGGGTTTGAACGAAAGCCGCCATGGGAAGAGGAAGGAGGAGACGGAACATGCAGATAGATCAGGAAAGACAGGATGAAAAGTTAACCCTGAAAGTAAGTGGAAGACTGGAAACTTCTACTGCCCCTGATTTGCAGAAGGTGGTGGACCTTGAGCTGGGTGGAATTACAGAATTAAAGGTAGATATAAAGGACTTGGAGTATGTGTCCTCCGCAGGTCTGCGTGTGCTTCTTGCCGCTACAAAGAAGATGAAGGCAAAGGGAGGCATTATGACGATACACCATGCAAACGAGGAGGTCATGGAAGTGTTTGAAATCACAGGGTTTAACGAAATCCTAAATATCCGATGAACCGGCTGGAACACTCCGGTACAGCTCCTAGGGGCCGAGAAGGAAAAGCAAGCCGAACCAAAAGAATGCAGCTTACCAATGCAGAGGGCAGGAAGCTCACAGTAATTTTGCGGGAATACAGGCCGGGGGATGAAGAGGGTATGATTGCTTGTATCCGGGATGAATATCAGGATACTTATTTCAAGAAAGAGTTTTATTGTCCGGGGTATTTTCGGAAAGAAGCAGACAGCAGGTATACCCGATTTTTGGTAGCACAGACAAGAGCAGGAAAGATTGCAGGCATGATGATCCTGAAGGAATTTGCACCGGAGGAAGAGATGTGCGAGATAGCTTCCCAGATATTTCGGAAGAAATACCGGGGCTATGGGCTGGCAATGACGTTTTTTGAATACGGTATGGAAATCCTGCTTGCCGGGGAATACTCAGCAGCCTACTGTCGTCCGGTGCTGTTCCATGATACTACCCAGAGGCTTTTATATCGTCTGGGACTTCGGGCTACCGGGCTGATTCTGAACTATTTTGATATGGAGCGTATCACCCATTCCTATCAGAATGGGCGTAACACCAAGCATTCCATGGGGATTCAGATACGGGCAGTAAACAGACGGGAGGCAGGAACAGTCTATGTTCCGAGTGAGCATCAGGCATTCTGCCGCAGCATTT
>JBJFCM010000279.1:0-22895 GCA_051888955.1 Lachnospiraceae bacterium
AGTACGAAGCTGATTCCACTGCCAGCACCTCAATGCGTGGTATTCTACAATGGTACAAAGGATTGCCCTGATAAACAGACTCTACACCTGTCAGATGCCTTTGTCGATGAAACAGGCACTCACCATGATGCCTGCATGGATCTTACTGTCAAAATATACAATATCAACTATGGACACAATGGGGAATTAATGAGTTGTTGCAGACGTCTGGAAGAGTATTCTCTGTTCATCAATAAGGTGAAAGAGTATCGTCAGTTCGGTTACTCTGCTGACAACGCTGTAGACAGGGCTGTAGCCTGGTGCATCGATAATGACATCATGGCGGATATCCTTGGTCCCCACAGAGCGGAGGTTAAGAAAATGCTGTTGACCTATTATAACGAGAAAAAAACTATGCGGCTACTCCAGAAAGAAGCTCGCGAGGAAGCCATCAAAGAAGGTCGCGAGGAAGGCATCCGGGTCCTAATAAAAGTATGCCATAGTCTCAATGTTTCCCAAGAAGATACCTGTACAAAGCTGATGGAGGAATTTCGGATATCCGAAACTGAGGCAGAAAAATACATAGCCGTTTACTGGGATGCTTCACATAAAAACACATAGGAAGAATTTTATCTCTCACCCATGGAACCGCGCCATCAGCTTCTGGAAGCCCGTGACCTTCTTCAGCAATTCCAGCAGCACGGAATAGAGCAGGCTCACTCCTAACAAGAGCAGGAATGTGATACCCGCATATTTAAACTGATAAATGAATTTCTGCCACAGTGACATGTAGAAAAAGGTATGCACAAGGTAAATATTCATGGAATACCTTCCGATAAATGCCAGTACCTTTCCCAATCCGGGAATCCTGCCCAAAAGTGCTCCGGCAAAATACACCAAAAACAGAGCAATGGGAGCATCCACCAGGTGTATATAGCTCTCCTGTACCACAAAATTCTGACGTATCAGCACACACAATACAAATCCCACAATCCCTGTAAGCCATTGTAGTACAGGATGCAACTTCAGGTTCAAAAGCTTATCCGGCCATTTTCCATATGCAGCACATACACCGAACACCGCAGTGAAAAGATATCTCTCCATATCCGGATTAAAACTGATAAAGGAAGGTGCTAAAATTGCCAGTATCAGCACAGGATAACCGATTTTCTTTACCAGCCAGACCAGAAGCGGTACCAGGAAAATCAAAAGATAGGCGATTTCCATATACCACCAGGTCATATTCAAGGTTGGCGTATCGAAAAACATAGAAAGTCCCGTCGCATCCGTAAGAGCATACAAAAATCCCTGTTTATTCACACCATAAAGAGACTGGTAATCAAATTTATACCACCACAACAGGTTCACACTGATATACAGAATCGTAAAATTGGTCATCAGTAAAAAGAAGCGTTTTGTAGCCTGCCTGTAAGCCCCTGCAGGTGTGATTTCCGGTTGGGCAAACAGTCCTGTCGCAATACCGAATGCTGTCAGAAATACAAACATTGCCACACAAATATTACCAAACCCGGTAAACATTAAAAATCCTGTAAGAGAAAACGGGGTATAATTCACTTCTAAGGAGGTTACAAGCTGTTCATGTTCAAACAAATGGTAAATCAACAATAAAAGAATCGCAAATCCTTTTACAATAAAAGAATGTTCTTTAGTAAATTGCTTCTGCATTACTTTCTTCCTCTTCTCTAAAATCTGCACCGCTATCTATCTTCCACTGTAACGCTATCCTTACGTGACAGAGTAAAGCCAAACAAAAAGGGCAAGGTAAACAATATCGGAAAAGCATACCTGGGGTGTCCGAAAAAGCAAGGTGATGCCATACATACCAGTAGGCTGACCCACAAAGGAATACCTGCAAAAATACAGTCCCTATAGTGCCTTCTTTTCTGATAAAAGGTAAGGAAGAACAATCCCCAAACTGCTACTCCAATATTTTCCAGTACACCCAGCAACGTAAATCGGTTAGCAAAACGATAGTAAAAGATCAGAATCTTCTCGGCATTAGGGAACAGCCCTCCCTGCCGGATTACATCATAAGAAGCCTCATATCGAATGGCATTGCTAACCGACGGTGTAAACCAGCCATAGACATGCACGAAAAATGCTTCCAGATAAACAGCCGGATGCTTAAAAAAGCCCTTGCACCATACCTTTAAATAATTTATGATTTCTGCCTGTGTGGCATCTTTATAGAAAAGCGCCTTTACAGGGTCAGAAATTGTGGGATCATAGCGAAGTGCCACTGTGTCCACATCTCCTAAAACCGCTTCAATGGCTGCCTTTTCTTCTTCATCGAGTTCATTCCGGTAACATTGCAGATATCTGGCTGTCTGCTGAAAAGGAATAGACAGCATTTCCCCTTTACTTCCGGGAGTGGCAGCACAAATCTGCACCAGAATGAGCAGAAGCAGTCTGGCAATCAGAATGCCTGCTCCAAAGGACACAAAAAAGCAAAAAATTCGCTCCTTCATCTGATATTTTTTAAACAGGAATATAAAGGTACATACACCACTGAGCAATACCAGCGGCAGTCCATTATTCCGAAACAATATCACCCCGACCTGCAGCAAAACAAAGCCTACTACAAATTTCCTGTTTTTCAACAATGACGGTGTCTCCAACAGCAGGGCAAGACAGATGACATACCCGATAACAAAGGCACAGAAGGGCACATCCTTGAGCGCAGTGGAAGCTACATTGGAGTAGACCGGCGTAATACAATAAAGAACCAGCAGACAGATTAACAGGGAAAGCTTCGCCTGTCTTTTTGCTAGCACTGCTATGGTAGCCGCCAGTGCCGCCACCAGAAGAGAAGCCTGAAACAGCATGTAAAGAAACAGACCAATTTCATAGGAATGGAACAACACCTGTCCCATTTTTGTAAAGCCACCCACAATCAAGGTATGTGCCAGCGGATGATGGGTGCTGTAGCCTGTCTGCAGAATGACCTGCTCAATCTGGCCTATTACGTCCCAGCAAAGATTCCCCGGAAAGCTGAGAATCAGGAAAGGACTATAAGCTGCCATTATAATCAGAAAAGACTTTAGGAACGCATGGCTGCTGAAAAAATGCGTCCTGTTTTCCGTAAAACACCTCTCCTCCATGACTTTCAAAAGGAGCGCCATAATCGTGCGGAATAAAATTATATAACCCACTAAAGCCAATACAAATTTTATAAAATTGACAATGCTGCCAAAGCAATACTCCCAGGTGCCCATTTCATAGTAGCTTTGTCCCAGCAATAAGCAGAAGGCAAAAAAAGCAGCCAGCGCTGTAGACGCCTTCTTCTGCAGAAGCTCACGTTCTCCTAAAAAAAAGTAAAAGCCAGCACACAAAATTAACAGCAGAATAAATGTAAAATCATAATTTCCCAGCAGTTCATAAATAGATGCAATCGCATAGTCTATCCCCGTTTCATAGTGCGCCGGATTCAATGGAGCATGGAATACTGTCAAAAGCGCAAACGCCGTTAAAAAAGCTTTGAAAAATACAGACAGACGGGCTTTCATACCATTTCTCCCTTTCCGTTCTTACAAATCGCCTCATACACCGTCTTTGCAATCAATGCTGCCCCCTTTGCATTCGGGTGCAGATTGTCCTCACGGTAAAGTGAGAGCATCTCTTCTTTCTCCAATGCCTCAAAGGCTCCATGGACGTCAATCTTCTGTAGCTTAGGGTTCTTACGAAGCAATTCTTCATAGCAGGGCATCAACTCCTGCAGATACTTTTCCTGATGCTTACGCCAAATGCACTTCTGAATAGGAATCGGGATTGCTATGTAGATAGCTGCCCCGGGTGCCGCCTCCTTCACGCTGTCGATAATGGTCTGGTAGCAGGAAACAAAATCCCCTTTCCTGCTGATCATATTATTCAGAGGATAAGTGATGTCCTCCACATCATCCTTGCCATCCTGGGCATCATTCGTCCCCAGCATGATCACATAAATATCTCCCTTTTCTGCCAAGGCCTCCTTGTATCGTTCCTGCCTCATGTAGGGCAGTCCCATGACCTCTCCGTCAAGTGTGACATTCAATGTGGTACTGCTGCACACACCCTTGTTCACTACTTCATATTCTTCGCCCAAAAGCACTTGCAGCTGAGAGGGATAGTTTTCCCCCTCTGCCAGGCAAAATCCTTCTGTAATGCTGTCTCCCATGCAAACCACTTTTGTTTTCATGCTTTCCTCCGCCTTAAAATCTGACTTCCCGCTCTTCGCCGGCACCCAGAGTTATCTCCTGTATATTTTCTTCATATCGCAGCTTCGTGCAGATATCCTTTTTCGCTCTAATGACTGTATTGGTCAATTTATTATTTGCCCAATAGATATCCACTTCTGCACCGCCCTTTACGCAGAGTCCCTTTATGTAGCCATCCTTCCATGCAGAAGGAAGTGCGGGCAACAGTACAATTCTTTATTCCGTGCTCTGTACCAGCATCTCCGCAATGGCGGCCGTTGCGCCAAAGTTGCCGTCTATCTGGAAGGGCGGATGGTTGTCAAAAAGATTAGGCAGGGTTGACTTCGCCAGTATCTGCTCAAAATTGTAATAAGCGGTATCCCCATCCCAGAGCTTTGCGTAATGATTGATGATCCATGCACGGCTCCAGCCGGTATGCCCGCCACCGTGGGACAGTCTTCGCTCCAGGGTAACACGGGCTGCTTTTGCCAATTCAGGCGTACCATCCATGGTAATCTGCTCTGAGGGATGCAGACCATACAGGTGGGAAATATGTCTGTGCCCCGGCTCAGCCTCCTCGTAATCCACCGGCCACTCCAGAATATTGCCCTTTTCTCCAATCTGAGTAGGTACAAGCCGCTCTCTCGCCGCCTTGATCTGCTCGTTCAGGTCGTCATCCACGCCTAAAATCTCTGCTGCCTTGATACATTGGCCAAACAGGTCTCTCAAAATCTGGTTATCCATGGTAACCCCTGCGGTATTGGCACCTCTTTCTCCACTGGGAAGAATAAAGGTGTTCTCCGGGGATACAGACGGACAGGTTTTTAAATAGCCGTCATCCTCTATCATGTAATCCAGGAAAAACAGGGCGGCCTCCCGCATGATAGGGAAGCTTTCCTTCAGAAAATCCAAATCCTTCGTGTACTCATAATGGGTCCACTGGTGGGTACAGAGCCATGCTGCCCCCATTACCCAGTAAGAACCGGGTATCCAGTGATCCTGGGTCACACAGTCACCCCAGATGTCCGTATTGTGATGAGCCATAAAACCTCTACAGCCATACATTCTTCTGGCCGTCTCTTTCCCGTTTGGCTCCATCTTCTTGATCAATTCAAACAAGGGCATGTGGCACTCGGACAGATTGCACACCTCTGCCGGCCAGTAATTCATCTGGGTATTGATATTGATGGTATATTTGCTGTCCCAGGGCGGCAGCATATCCTTGTTCCAGATACCCTGCAAGGTTGCCGGAAGAGTCCCCTCCCTGCTGCAGGAGATTAAAAGGTATCTGCCATAGTCAAAATACAGTTTGGAAAGACCGATGTCCACATTACCTTCCGCTGCCTTTTTCATTCGTTCATCTGTGGGAATACTGTCATAACGGCTCAAATCTCCCAGTTCAAAGTCTACCCTGCCGAACAAAGACCGGTAATCCTCCACATGGCTTTGTAACAGTTCTTCGTAGGATTTGCCTGCTGCCCGGTTTAAGATATCCCCAATCTCTTTATCCAGGTCCTCCATGCGATAAGTGGTTCCTGCGGAAAAGAAAAGCGTCACTTCATCCGCATCCTCCACTAAAAGGTGTTCCCCGATGACACATACGCTGCCACCTACAGGAATTGCCATTAGCTGCATGGCAAAATCAAAGCCGCCCTTACCCAGATTACCGTACAGACAGATGCCGTTGTCCCCGGCTTTCTTTATGCCGTCAAAAAATTTTTCTCTTCGCAAAAGCGCCTGAAAAGTGATTGCTCCTTTTTGATCTGCGGTCAGATGCATCACCATCACATCATCCGGTGCAGACAAGAACATCTCCCTGGTATAACGGATACCATCCGCCGTAAAGGTATTGGTATATACAGCCCTGTCCACATCCAGACTGCGTGTATATTCTGTTACCGTACCGATATTTTCAAAAGTAAAATGGATATTTCCCAAGGTCTGATAAGGATGTGCACTGTCCGGGCAGCCTGACATAGCCATCTTCATCAACCGTTCCGCCTTGCTGATTTCTCCCTTTAAAATAAATTCCCGTATCTTGGGCAGATATTTTTTAGTATCGGGATTATTCCTGTCCACCGGTCCCCCATACCACATGCTGTCCTCATTTACCTGAACCAGCTCACCTACAGGCTCACCAAATACCATGGCCCCCATTCTGCCATTTCCTAAGGGAAGTGCCTCCTCCCACACGCTTGCCGGCTGCTTATACCATAATCTGCTCATGTCATTCCTCCGTGATTACCTCCATACGGACATTTCCTTCTCCGCATGACTGATTTGTAAATATTTTACAGGATTCTTTCTTATTTTCCTACTGCTATTTTTATACTTTTTCTACAGTCATTGTTTACCGCCTGTATGCATACAATAACAAAAAGCACACTGGGGTGACTCCTTATGTCAGAACCATCCATTAAAATTGCCATCGCAGGCCGCATCAAAGATACCGGTAACTATGAAAGCATCTGCAGACGCCTCTCCATTCCCTGCCAGACTACCCTTTCTTTAAGTGAAATACAGTCCTGCGACGGTCTGATTTTACCCGGTGGCGGAGATATCACGCCGGCTTTTTTCGGTCAGAAAAACAACGGCTCCCACAATATTGACACAGAACTGGACATTATCCAATTGCAGGCACTGGAACAGGCCCTTCGCTATGAAAAGCCGGTACTCGGCATCTGCAAAGGCATGCAGATCATCAATGTCTTTTTTGGGGGAACCATCATCCAGCATATGAAGGATGCAGAACTGCATCAGTATCAAAACGGGGATAAACTGCATGCATCCGTCATTGTACCGGATACCTTTCTACATACGATCTACGGCAGCAGCCTGATTGTAAACAGTGCCCACCACCAGTGCCTGGGACGTCTCGGTCAGGGGCTTTGCCTTGCGCAATATGCTTCTCCCACCCTTACGCCGGAAGCCATCTGTCACGAAACCCTCCCGGTCTATGGCGTCCAATGGCACCCGGAGCGGCTGTTCCCCACCGGAGATAAATTATTCAGTTTCTTTTATGCGCTTCTTCCTTGATTTTTTCGGCTTCATGCGTTCAAAGGCAATATCGAACAGCGCCTTAATAATTTTTTTCAGCATCTGCTTTGTTTCATCATCCACTTCTTTCATGGCTGCTACGATGCCGTTCATGCTCTTTTTCCAGTCAGCTGTCAGATCTATCAGGTTCTCTGCCTCAGATGCAGAGACCACCTGATACAGGGTATCCACAAAAATCTTACGCTGCTCTTCATCCATCGACTCCACCCATTCGTTCAAAGTGTCATCCGCAAACCGCCTGGATTCATAGAGGTCCTTCACATAGACAAAATCGTCCCCCTCTATCAGCCATGTATAAGGATTGTGCTGCAAAAGGCCAAAGGTCCTGCTCTCCACTACCTTGTAATTCGGAGAAGTTTCAAAAAGCATGCCCACCATGGAGGAATGGGGCAGTATTTTTACGATTCTGTCGGCAATCTCATCATACCTGTACTTTTCCAGCACCTCTTTCCGAAAGCCCGGTCCGTCCATACTATAAATCTTGATGATACGTTCCTGCACCTGGGAAGTACAGTTCATCGCCGCATAAACTGCCAGATTTCCGCCTTTGGAATGGCCTCCCACATAAAATCTGTTATAAAGCCTGCCGGTCACTATATTGAGATATTTTGCGGCATATGCCTGGCCCGGGACAGGGGACTGAAACGCCATATTAAAATCTTCCTTCCAGCCCACGATAGTCTCATCCGTTCCCCGGTAGGCGATATACATGGTGGAATCCTCCAGCAAAAAGGTAATTGCCGAAAACTGGGTCTCCCATTCTGTTTCCACAATATTAATATAGCAGTTCATCTTCATATGCTTAAAGCGCCTGCTGTGCAGCAGAGCTTCAAACAAGGCCCGATTGTCCTTTTCATAGCGTTCATCCGCATAGAGCTTTTCATAATCCGGGTGTGCATAAATTTCCTGCAAGGTCACTGACTTCCTGTTTTCCGTCACAAGCGGTACCAGACCGTCGAACTTCAGATAACAGAACTGACAGAGCACCAGGCTGTCCACATCATTGATGGGTTTTTCCATAAACGTATAATCGCCGTATTTTTTTATGTAACCTGTAATTGTATCCGCCAATCCTCTCACCTGCTTTCCTAAGATTTTTCCCGCTGTTGCGTATATGCAAAGTGTACCACAAATAGCAACATAAATAAACAAAAGTTGCCATGTTCATTGATTATTAATCCTATTTATGATACTTTAATAATAGTGTAATCGATTACAGGGGGTTACAAACATGAAAAAGATAAAAGTGCAAAAATCTATGAATGAAGCAAAGCAATCACAAGCAAAAACTAAACCGGCAAAAGTAAAACAGAAAAGCTCCAGCATACAGGGAAAGCTGCTGGGAATCATCATTCCCTTTATCTTTACCTCTTTTATGGTCCTGCTGGTGGTCAATTATTTCACCAACAAAGCTACGTTGGTGGACTCAGCCGTACGGACACTCCGTGAGGAATCTCTTGCTACCATGCAGGATATTACCATCGATATGGTGACCTCGACCAGTGCTCCCACGCTCAGTGCGGCATATGCCTATATTTTTGACCGGCCGAGTTCTCTGTTTAACATTTACCTCAATATCGAGTATCTTTCCGTCATGGACTCCGGCTATGCCTTTTTGGTGGATTCCGACACCGGCAATGTGCTGGCCCATGGCAATCACGATATTAAAGGTACCAGCATCTATGATGCGGATAGCTCCTCATATTTAGGCCAGATAGCCGCCATGGTTAAAGATATTCCTAATCTTCCCAAGGATGAAGAATTGCCTGTCAAGCTGTTAAAGAATGAGGGAGAAAGCTATTATGTCATCACTCAGCCCTTTCAGGATATGCCCTGGGTGTTAGTATCCTGTCTGCCATCCTCTTATATTACAGAGGAATTAGCCAGTGCGAGCATCCGCATGCTATTGATTGTGCTGGTGATTATGTTAATCACCACACTATTAATCAGCATCGTCGTAAAACGTATGATTTCACCGGTAAAAAAGCTGACGCAGGTCCTGACAGATATTACAGATGGTGATTTTACAGTGGATATCCAGCCCTCCGGCAATGATGAAATTTCCGTCATGAGTACGGCCCTAAAGGATTTCGTCTCTATCATGCGGGAAGTAATCCTGGATATCAGGGATGTATCCGACCAGTTGAGTGAGCATTCCACTTCTACCAAACAAATATCCAATGCCCTGTCCGACACCTCCCAGACCCAGGCTGAGTCCATGGGAGATATGCAGGTGACTCTGGATCAGGTTGCCAATGCCATACAGGAACTGGCTATGCACGCTTCCACCCTCGCGGAAGTAGTCAATACCACCAGCCGGGATGGCAGCATGGCCAATGAAAAAATGCTTCAGACTGTTACCGTTGCCACCAAAGGTCGCGAAGATATGGAGCAGGTAGCAGAGACCATGTCTTCCATTGTTACCACTATGAAACAATTGGAGAAGGCCGTAGACGAGGTCGGCACCTCCACTGAACAGATTAATTCTATCGTGCAGCTTATCAGTGAAATTGCAGAACAGACCAATCTTCTGTCCCTGAATGCCGCTATTGAAGCTGCAAGAGCAGGCGAAGCAGGCAGAGGCTTCTCTGTTGTAGCAGAAGAAATCCGCAAGCTTGCAGAAGTCAGCTCCACCTCCGCCACACAGATTGCGGACATTATTGCCAAGGTCAACATAGAAGTAAAGGATATGGTAAACAAGACCAACGAAAGCGTTACCTACATAGAGGACAATTCTTCCCGCATTACCGCTTCCTGTGAGATTTTTAATCATATTTATCAGGATGTTTCCTCCACCAGCAGTGCGCTGCAGAATATCGTGGAGCAGATACATCAGGTGGATGATGTAGCGACCAACATAGCCGCTCTTTCCGAAGAACAGTCCGCCAGCACAGAAGAGATTTTGGCCTCCACCCATGTACTGGCTGAAGCCGCTTTACGGATTTCCGAGGACAGCAAGTCCGTATCCGACAGTGCCGAAACTGTATCGGAGGCTTCCTTCACACTGGCTGAACATATGAGGCGTTTTAAGATTTAACATATGAAAAGTGCAGATACCTGCTTTTGGCAAGGCATCTGCACTTTTTTTATACTACACAGTAACTTCCAGATGCAGCACACTGCACGCCGGAATCGAAAAGACAAGTTTATTCTCTACTATCCTGAACGCATCATACTGTATCGGATGTACCTTCTCAGGTTCCTCAAAGGTATTGTGGGCACACATGTCCCCTGTCAAAACAGTACCTTTTACCTCTTTGATTGCCGTTTCTGCAAAAATTCCCTCCACTTCATAAGCTTTTTCCACAGAAAGATTGTTCATCGTAATATGTATTCTTCCATTCTTATCCACGGATACAGACTCATTGAGATTTGGAACCTGATACTCCTTTTCTATGCCGATATTCTCCGTCTCCAAAAAGCTATCCAGCAGCTCCGCCTCCTGATGATGCTTATACATATTAAAAACATGGTAGGTAGGAGTTAAAATCATCTTTTCTCCTTCTGTCAGGATAACTGCCTGTAGCACATTTACAAGCTGTGCGATATTCGCCATCCGGACACGGTCACAGTGCTTGTTGAAGATATTCAGATTGATACCGGCTACCAGTGCATCACGCATGGTATTCTGCTGGTAAAGGAAGCCCGGATTGGTTCCCGGTTCACAGTCATACCAGGTACCCCACTCATCCACAATCAACCCTATCTGATGTTTCTTGTCATATTGATCCATAATGGCAGTATGGTGGTTTATCAGTTCTTCCATGTATAGGGTTTTGGACAGCGTCCTGTACCATTCTTTCTCATTAAATTCAGTAGCACTGCCCTTCGCTCCCCAGTCACCGGGAACCGTATAATAATGCAGGGAAAGTCCGTCCATAAAACCGTGTGCCCACTCCGGCGACCTGTGGGTAATGTCCATCACCACATCCGTCCAGTTGTAATCATCAGAATTGGCGCCACAGGCTACTTTAAAAATAGGCTTGTTATTATCATAAGTTCTTACATAGGTCTGATACCTGCGGTATTCATTGGCGTAGTACTCCGGCAGCATATTGCCGCCACACCCCCAGTTTTCATTGCCCACGCCAAAATAATCCACTCTATAGGGTGCCTCGTGTCCGTTCTGTTTCCGCAGTTCAGCCATAGGCGATACCCCTTCAAAGGTCATATATTCCACCCACTCGCTCATTTCCCGTACAGTACCGCTGCCTACATTTCCATTCACATAGGTCTTGCATCCCAGCTGACGGCAAAGTTCCATATACTCATGGGTGCCAAAGCTGTTATCCTCTACTACACCACCCCAGTGGGTATTGATCATTCTTTTACGCGTTTCCCTGGGGCCGATGCCATCCATCCAATGATACTCGTCCGCAAAACAGCCTCCCGGCCATCGCAGTACCGGAATCTGCATTTCCTTCAGGGCATTTACCACATCGTTTCGCATCCCGTTAGTATTGGGAATCGGGGAATCCTCTCCCACATACAGCCCTTCATAGATGCACCTTCCCAGATGTTCGGAAAAATGCCCCTGTAATTCCTTGTTAATATGACCTTTTTTATTTTGTGGATTAATATAAAGCTTGTACATATCTTCTCTCCCTTCTCAATACATTATAGCTTTTGCTCTTCTCCCGTGAAGCCATCCATCAGGTAGTACTTGCTCCCTTTTTCCTTCGGAGCTTCTAAATATTCCTCTCGCAATCTGTCCTTTGCCCTGTCAATCTCGGTCTTCAAATCCCGGGCAGACAGAAGGCTACACCCCTGCCCTCTAATAATAATCTGTTCCAGACCGTCCGACGTAGCAACAGTTACCTGATACTTTCTGCCGTTTTCATGGGCAAATTTCTCAATAAACTGGTCTGCTGTCTCCGCTTCCCTGGTGAATACTACATGGATATTGTGGTAATCCGTTATTTCGGTAGCATGCCCCTGCACCCGGTATGCATCAAAAACCACGATTACCTCGCAGCCCCGTACTGCCTGATAATCGCATAAAATATCCATGAGCCTTCCTCTGGCGCCATCGATGCTCACTTTGGAAATTTCTGCAAGCTCTTCCCAGGCAAAAATAACATTGTAGCCATCCACCAGCAGATATTCTTCTCTTTTGGGTGTCGGCCTAAAGCTCCGGGTAACAGAATCGGTTACCTTTTCTTTTGGAGGCTTGCGGCGGTAAATTCCTTTTCGCTCACTTTCATCCCGTTTATTAGCATGAAAAGTCCTCTCCAAAATCCTGTCAATTTCGTCCGTTCCCAGCACGATTTCAGCCGCCTGCCCTTTTCCAGTCTGCGTCATGGCCCTTCGGTCTCCTGTCACTCCCTGCACCTGTCCCACAGATACCTCCTGTCCGCCATTCTCTGTCAGGCTGATGTCCCTTCGTATACCTGCATAGCCGTTTTCTTCCAAGTGCATATATTCCTTCACTTCATACCAGGGCACCACAAACCCGGCACCATGTGCGCAGAATACCGAGCCGGTAGGATTGGCCAAATCACCTTCAGGATCATATTTTGATGCCGCTAAAATCTCCTCCGTATTGTGGCAGGGCAGATAACCGGCAAGCGTACAGGTGAGCCTTCCCCTCCCCTGGGAATAAGCAGTCACTTCCTTCTGATATCCCTGCATGGCTGCTACCGGAGCCTGTCCGGAGAGTACAGCATCACCGCCCTCTATCTGCGGTGGCATAAGTCTGCCGCTCATCCTTTCAATATCCGTCATGGCCCTTCCAATCAGGTTTTCCGGTATTTCCAGGGTAAAAGCATAGTAAGGCTCCAACAGCACAGATGCTGCTTCCATCAATCCCTGTCTGACAGCCCGGTAGGTGGCCTGTCTGAAATCTCCGCCTTCCGTATGCTTTAAATGGGCACGTCCTGCCACCAGTGTAATCTTCATATCCGTAATCGGTGCACCAGTCAGTACCCCTCTGTGCTCTTTTTCTTCCAGATGGGTAAGAATCAGCCGCTGCCAGTTCCTGCCCAGCACATCTTCACTACAGGCTGATGCAAACTGTAAGCCGCTTCCGGGTTCGCCCGGTTCCAGCAAAAGATGTACCTCCGCATAGTGTCGCAGCGGCTCAAAATGTCCCACACCCACTGCCGGTTCTGCAATCGTTTCCTTGTATACTACGCTGCCCTGTCCAAATTCCACCACTATGCCAAACCGGTCTTTCACAAGCCTCTGCAATATTTCCAGCTGTACCTCTCCCATGATGCGCACCTGAATCTCCTGGAGAGTTTCATCCCACACCAGGTGAAGCTGTGGTTCTTCCTCTTCCAGAAGGCGCAGCTTAGGCAATATTGCTGCTGCATCTATATCGGGCGGCAATATGACTCTATAAGTCAATACCGGCTCCAGAATCGGCAGTTCCGATGCCTGCTCACTCCCCAGTCCTTCCCCCGGAAATGTCCGGGTAAGTCCGGTAACGGCACAGATGCATCCTGCCGGTACCTCATTTACTGTTTCGTACTTTTCACCGGAGTAAATGCGGATCTGGTTCACCTTTTCTTCCCATTCTGTCGGCTGCCCGTCAGCTCCTTTCCCTTGCCCGCACAGCAAATCCCTTACCTTCAGCCTTCCGCCTGTAATCTTTAAATAGGTCAGCCGATTGCCCTGTACATCCCTTGCCACTTTAAAGACTCTTGCTCCAAAGCTGTCCGGGTACACCGGGCTGTCCATATATTCTAAAAGCCCCTCTAAAAGCGGCTTTACACCTTCTATCCTTAAAGCCGAACCGAAAAAGCAGGGAAATACCCTTCTTTCCCGTATCAAACGGCAAATAACTGCCTTTTCAATCAGACCGTCCTTCAAAAAATGCTCCAGTACAGCTTCTTCAGTCATCGCAATACTTTCATAAAACGGCTCTGTCCCGGCAGCTCCAAAATCTATACAGCCCTCATCCAGCTTATCCTGCACCTCGCATAACAGCGCTGCCTTATCCGTCCCGGGCTGGTCCATCTTATTGATAAATAAAAATGCCGGTACTCCGTATCTGTCAAGCAGCCTCCACAAAGTCCTGGTATGCCCCTGTACGCCGTCCGCACCGCTAACCACTAAAATAGCTGCATCCAGCACCTGCAGGGTTCTCTCCATTTCCGCTGAAAAATCCACATGGCCGGGCGTATCCAAAAGAGAAATACCCATATCCTTATAGGTAAATTCAGCCTGCTTAGAAAAAATGGTGATGCCTCTCTCTCTTTCCATTTCATTGGTATCCAGAAAGGCATCGCCATTGTCCACGCGCCCCATTTTCCGAAGGCTGCCGCTTTCGTACAATAAGGCCTCTGATAAAGTTGTCTTACCGGCATCTACATGTGCCAGTATGCCGATAACCAGTTTTTTCATCCCTGTTCCTACCTGCTACTGTAAACTATGTTCCCATTTTAACATCCACAGGAAGATTAGTAAACTGTTATTCCGTGCTTACTATTGTAACCGGCAGGTTCAATTCAAATACTCACCTACCGGAGACATATTGTATTGCTTCTTGATTTCCATCATGATGGAACCATCATTCTGGGGCGTTTCAGATAAGATTTTATATTTTGTCCCGCTTCTATCCAAATGCTTCTTATACTTTTCAACTTCCTCCTGCACCATTTTCACTGCATAATCATGTCCCACATCTTCCTTTAACATAAAATGCAATGTCTGGGTAATACATGCTGCTTTGACTCTCTTCATTTTTAATACCTTCCTTCTATAATTTATAGCAATGCCTACCTGCATTAATAGTATTTTAGCATTTTCCTTTTTTTCTTTGTAAGCAAAAATTGCTATAGCAAATAAAAGTTTGGCTATTTTGACGCATAAAAAGCGAGCTAATTTTGGTTATTTTTCTGTTCTATTTCCTCTATCATCGGTACAATCTGAGAAAGCATATTATCCATATCCTCAAACATAGAACTCTTGGTAGTACCCAGTTCATTGGCCCTGTCAATATGATTCAGAACCTTCTGATACTGGTCTTCCGTCTCTCCAAAATACCGGCTTACATCTTCCAGTTCTTTTTGAGATGCACTGATAGCCTCTCCAATCTGATTCTGCACGTTTTCCGCACCACCTGCTGCCTCTGTGATCTTATCGAACATCTCGTAGGTCATATCGACATTTTCCACACTCTTTCCCAGTGCGTCCCTGGACGTGGCAATATTGGAATTCAATTTGTCCGTTCCCTGCTCCACATCGTGAATACTGCCTTCTACTGTGCTGACAAGCCCTTTAATCTCATTGGCCAGGTTCTTTACCTCCTCTGCTACAACTGCAAAGCCTTTGCCCTGTTCTCCGGCTCTTGCTGCTTCAATGGAAGCATTCAGTGCCAGCATATTGGTCTGGTTTGCAATGGAAATAATCTTACCCATACACTCCTTAATCTTCTGCACGGACGTCTGGAAATCCGTAAAAGTGCTCTGCATCTCTTCAAAATAATCCTGCACCTGCCTGGATCCCGTTTTCAGACTGCTAACCTGCTGTTGCGCCTGTTCTACAGAACCGGCAATATTTCTCTTTACCTCACCAAACTGTCCGGATATCTCTCCCACCGCTTCAAAACGTCCATGGAAGGAGGTCAGTTTCTCCCTCAGCACGGTGTTCTCTTCCAATACTTCGTCAAATGCAAGCTGCACCTCTCGCAACTCCTGCAGCGAACTTACTTCCTTCTGAACCAACTGTTTCTGATAGTCCTTCAAACTTTTTGTTACATGGACAATCGGATATAAATTCATCTGCTCTGCTGCTTTATTGTCATCCTGTTTTATTTCCGCTTTTTTCTTTGAAAAAATCATTTGTCTCTCCTCCTGTGTCCTAACTCTACTCAAATACAACACATGTCATGGACTGATTGACGAACTGGTTGTTATAATGTTCTCCGTAACCGATTAACCCCGCATGGCATCCCAAAGCGCTCATAGCCTTTAAGTATTCCTGCATATTGTTATTCTGCGAGAACAGCAGATAACGGAACAGGCAGTTTATGGAGAACACTGCGGAAATATGCTTGAAATCCTTTTGGATATTCTCTATGGTTTCCTCCACAATCTTCCTGTAATCTTTTAATTCCAGCAATGTCAGTACATCGGAGTCATTCACCTGTCTGAAACAGGACAGCGCATTCCCTACCACTTCTTTAATGGAAATAATGCAGACATCCTGACCACAAATTTTACCGAAGGGGTTCTTGAAGGTCTGTGTCGTAATCTCACTTTCATCAATATGTAAAATATCCGTGTAAACCTGCTTGGCCGGTTTTCCGTTCAGCTCTCCGATGATGTATTTGCTCCTGTCAGTCTTGGAAGCAATCAACCGATAGTCCGATAACGGCCTGTACATATTCTCTTTATATACCTTTACCTTACCGCCGTTATTCTTCACCAGAGCATAGGCAACCGCATCCTCATATATCCTGCCATTTACCGATACCTTTCCGGCATCTCCGGTACCGCCTACCAGGGAAATATTGTCCTTTCCCAATACGCTGTAAATGGTCGTCAGCACACAGGCATCATTGCCCGCACAAAAGTCGATACATACCGTATCCTTCGCAGCAGCTCCCACTTTCCGAACGTCCTGCTCCAGACGTTCAATATATTTTACCGGCATGGTGGATGCCTGTTCCAGCACATTGGCCACTGCCGTGACCCCCTCTGTAAACGCTGCAATGCCAACACCTTTCTCTACCACCTTGGTATCATAAGACATGCCGATACAGCCGATACTGGGCACTCCCGGATACAGCTTTTCCAGTTCTTCTACATGCTCGGCAAACTGTTCGCCATTAGACATCAACATAATGAGCTTAGGATTCTCCAAGCCCCTCAGCGCTTCCTTTAAATCGCCCTTTTGACTCATCCCATAAAACTGTTTCACTTTTCTTCTCCTCCCTTTTCAAATCTTTATTATTTGAAAATTTGGTAACCAAATTGATTATAACTCTTTCGACAATTTTTTACAATTTCTTTCATTAAATTATCTATCAAATTTCTAACACAATCGACTATTGCGAAATAATTTTATTAGTGTTATATTAAAAAATAGGGGGCTTGTTTCTATTACTTATGAAAGAGTGGGGTACTTATGAAGTACATTTTATGTAGTGAGGGGTATAAAAAATTTTTTGACACATTACAGGATAATATTTTTGTAGTGGAAGACATGCTTACAAAAATTAAGGAAGCATTGCCTTTGCTGGCCGAAGAAATCTACCTGGGAAGACTCGAAACCCGGTTGACTGCACCGGTTACCGTATTTGAACCGGCCGGTAAAAATGATTCCATACTGTTTTATTGCCGCGATGACGGCTATGAAGACATACCATACTATGAAGAATTTCGCACCGGCGAAAACGGCAGTGCTAAATTTGTTGCTTACCCCCAAAAGGGACATGAATGGACAGATGAAGAGCTCTCTGCCGTAAAGTTCCTGATGCAGAATATCTTTTTCATATGCGGCAGAACCAGGCTCATGGGACTTATGAAAAAGGCTGTCATTACAGACAACATGACAGGTGCCTTGAACAACGTGGGACTTATGCAGTTTGCCGGCATTCTTCAGGCAAGAGGCCAGCTTTCCGGCTATGTCGGCCTGTTCCTAAATATTAAGAATTTTAAATATATCAACCAACGCGCAGGTTCCGGTCAGGGAGATGTCCTTCTGAGAAAGTACTATCTTCTCATACAGAACTTCCTTCTTACTGACGAAGTATGCGCCCGTCTTGGCGGCGATAATTTTTTCATATTAATAAAGAAAGGACGTCTGGATGATTTTCTGAAATTTATCTCGGATGTAAAAATTTCCATCACCTATAACAACGTTTCCATAACCTTTGATGTTATGGCAAGAATCGGTATGTACTCTATCGAGGAAAACGATTCCATGAGTGATGTCATGCACAGAACTTCTATCGCTTTAGCCAGTGCGAAAAAGAGTCTTCAGCAGAACTATGTCTGGTTCACCACACAGATGTTAGCCAAAACACTGCACGACAAGGAAATTTCCAACATGTTCCCGCAAGCAATCAAAGGCAGGGAATTTATTGTCTACTACCAACCCAAAGTAAATCTTTCCGATAACAGCTTATGTGGCTGTGAAGCACTTGTCCGCTGGATCAGGAACGGTGCCATTGTTCCTCCGCTGGATTTTATTCCTGTACTGGAGAGCGAAGGTTCTATCTGCGCATTGGATTTTTATGTTTTGGATACAGCATGCCGGGACATCCGCAAATGGCTTGATGCAGGCATAGAGCCGGTCAGAGTGTCCGTGAACTTTTCAAAGGTCCACTTACATAATCAAAAGCTTGCAGAAGATATTCTCGCTGTCCTGGAGAAATACCATATCGACAGTAAGTATATAGAGATAGAACTGACAGAAATGTCCGGCTATGAGGACTTTGAAGCGCTTTCCACCTTCGTCAATATCATGAAGGCTCATGGAGTCAATACTTCCATCGATGACTTTGGAACAGGTTATTCCTCTCTGAATCTTTTGAAGGATTTAAATGTGGATGTTATTAAACTGGACAAATCCTTCCTGAATAATGTTACAGCGGAAAATAAATCAGATGAAATTGTTATAAAGACCATCATAAATATGATTCGTGAACTCAATATGGAAGTAATTGCAGAAGGTGTTGAGACCTTTGAGCAGGCAGAATTCTTAACGAGCATGAACTGTCGCATGGCCCAGGGTTTTCTGTTCGACAAGCCCCTGCCACACGACGATTTTGAGCGCCGCCTGACCTGTAATCGGGTTTATACTTTTGCAAGCTGATTATTCTTCACTTCCCCGTGCATAAAGGCTGTACACCGCCACATGGTCATAAATGCATCGCCAGCTGCTGTAGGTATCCGCTGTCACACAGATATAAGGTGTGCCGTCTGCGGAAATCTCGTAGCTGGCGGCACAATTTCCCGACTGATTCACAAAGCCGGTCTTGGCACACAGCACTTCTCCGCCACAGTCCTTGTCCTCAATCCGCCGTAAAAACCAGTTTGAAATCGTGATACCCTCCGGGTGCTCTTCGGTCGCAGAGGTAGTATAGGTATGTGCTGACAAGACTTCCCGGCACCAGTCGTTTTCCACCGCTGCTTTTAAAATCATTGCCATATCATACGTCGTACAATTGAGATCCTTGTCATAGACCCCGACACAATTCGTAAAATGCGCCGTGTCGGACAGTCCCAATTCTTCCACCTTTTCATTCATCAAATCCACAAATGCGTCCTGTGAACCTGCCACATAAGTAGCCAGCGCCACAGCAGCATCTCCCCCGGAAGGTAATACGGTTCCGTAAAACAAATCTCTGACCGTTACGGTCTCCCCATCCAGAAAGCCCACTGAACTGCAATCATTTACATAGGCATAGTCCGTCATTTCCAGGGTGATAGTAAATTCATCATCCAGATTGGTCACATGCTCTGCCGCTACCAGCACCGTCAAAATCTTTGTCATAGACGCCGGACTAATGATGCTGTCAGCATCCTTTTGTGCCACAATCGTACCGGAAGAAGCATCAATTAAAATGACATGCTTACTTTGTATTTCCTCATCCAGCATATAAATAGTAGTAGGCGTAGTTTCCGCACAATAGCCTCTCCATAGCTCCACCCCACCGGCATCTACCTTACCATCCACAACTTCAGGGACATCTCCTATCATTACATCTGCTGTGGTTTCCCCTGCAGTGGTTTCCTCTGCAGGCATTACCCCCACCGTGGTTTCTTCAGCAATATTTTGCTCTGCAATAACAATATTTTCCGGGAGGCCCTCTTCTCCGGATATCTCTTCTGTTTTTTCCGTTCCTTTTGCTTCCACATTCTTATGCAGAAAATGGATACCTGTTCCAATTAAAATGGCGGCACATAAAACTCCGCCGCCACAAAGCATACCGTACTTGATTCTCCTGCGAAGCCGTTCTCTTTTTTCCTTCTGCCGTTTCATCTCGGCAATTCTTTTTTTCCAACGCTCACGGCGCAGTTCCTCTTCTTCATCATAATCAAATTGATTGTCCATTTAACTTCTTTTTCTGCTCCTTATCTTTGTACATCAAAGCATCCGCTCTTCTAAATACATCCGAAAATGACGCATCTGTGCCCTGTTCATAATCTGCCGTTCCGACAGCAATCTGCAAATGCAATTCCTGATGATTGTTTTCTCTGTTATATCCGGCAAGTTCCTCTTCAAACCTGCGAAGCGTATTTTGACATTGTTCTTTAGCTTCCGCTGCTAAAATTACTGTAAACTCGTCCCCTCCTGTGCGATAAACGAACTCTGAGCCCCAGACTTTTTTCATTACCTTGGCAGCATTTTGAATGAGAATATCTCCTTTTTCATGCCCATAGGTATCATTCACCTTTTTCAAATCGTTAATATCCATTACGATTACAGTAAATTCGGCATTTCCTTCTGCTATCTTTTTATCCAGCATTTCTACGCATTCTTCATAAGCTGCCTTGTTTTTTAAGGTTGTCAGCACATCCGTATAAGCAAGCCGATTGATATATTCAATATATTGCCGCAGATGCTCTGCAGTCTGCTGAAAACTCTGTGCCAGGATACCTACCTCATCCTTAGCTTTGCAGTCAATGGAAACTTCCAAATCGTCATTCGCGATTTTCCTTGCGGCTTCCGTGAGCTGCTTTAGCGGCCGGACCATCACCTTTGTGACCTGTATGGTAATCAATATCGCAACCAATAGAATCAGTCCGATAAGGCACAATGAATACTGAAGCATTCTTTGCTGTGGTTCCACAATTTCCGCCTTCGGTACGCAAACAGAAAAAATCATCCCGTTTCTCAGTCTTTGTGCAGCAAGATGCTTTTCCTGCCCATTCCATTGATAGGAAACTACGATGTTGTCCTCATGCGCCTGCATATTCTTTTCAAATATCTGCTTCTGCTCCTCCGTATAATCTTCTTTCTGAATGCCGCCCGGGAAATCCTTATGATAAATCATATTTCCCTCTTCATCCATCAAAAAGGCATACCCGGAGTCATATATCGAAACATTCTTCACACTATCAAAAAGTGCGTCCAGCTCAATGTCCATTCCGATCACACCAACCGTAGCATCTCCCTCATAAATCGGACACACATAAGAAATCATCAATATATCCAAATTCCTGTTATAATAAGGACTTATCCAGGTTGCCCTCCCGGCATCAACAGGGATATAATACCAGCCAACATGCTCTACATCATCTCTCTCATATTTGGAAAAATCGGTCACTTCATAATCCACAAAATCACCCACTTGATTCTGAACCATAAAGAAGCCTTCCCTGGGGTTTGTCATTTCCGGATTAAAACGATAATATACCGTTACCGCACCAAAAGTGTTTTCCGCAGCATTTACCGCTACCTCTTTTACCTTCTGCGTATATTCTTCCAGATAGCCTTCCTCCTGCCACAGTCTTTCTCCGTCTATCTGTGTTATCGCAAACTGATAAATCGTATTCACCGACTGCTCTATACTAATCAGCTGCCCATCAATTTCCTGGGTCTTTTCCGAGCAGCGCAATTGCATGATTTCTTCTGCATTTTCATCCAAAATTCCACCATAATTGACAATGCTCACCATTACAACCGCTGCTGTAGATAGTATGACACTGCTCAGGATTAAACAAAGTATCTTTGTTTGTATTGATTTCATTATCTAATTCCCTCATTTGTACTTCTGTATATTCTACCTTTTCCACAATATACATACTTTTTATCCAGAATATAATACTTAATAATATTATACCCTAGATAAAAATAGTGCGCAATACAAAACGAGTGGTAAGAAGTTCTTACCACCCGTTCCAACTAAATACTTTATTTCACTCTTATTTTCTGTCCGGCATAAATGTATTTCTGCGTCATTAATCTCGGATTCAGTTCCGCCAGTTGTGCCAATGTCAGGCCATTCTTCCGCGCAATTTTGTAAAGAGAATCCCCTCTTTGAACAGTATAATATTCTGCATTTTCTATTGCTGTCGTTTGGGAACCTACTGTTTTTTCGGTATAGCCTACAATAATCTTCTGCCCCGGATAAATTCGGTTAGGATTCTTAATCTGAGGGTTAAGCGTTAACAGCGCCGATAAGGTCATATTATGCTTGCGGGCAATCCTGCTCAGATTATCTCCCTTCAGCACAGTATACTCAACAGCTACACTGACCTTTTCCACTTTGTTCTCTGTCTGGGCCGGTGTTGTCTGATTACTGTTGGAAGCACCTGAACTATTTCCCGAAGAAGTATTGGTATTGTTTCCGGTATCAACAACACCCTGACCATCCTGTACGGTACCCACTGCATAACCGGAGAACTTATCCGATTCAAAGGTCAAGGTTCCTGCTGCCTGGTCATAGGTTGCCGGAATCTGTTCGTACACACCCTTATGTTCACGCACTACCACATATTGCTTGGATGCATCCAGCCCTGTGCCCACATTCAAGGTTACTGTTATCTTGCTTGGCAGTTCCTCCAAATCCGTCGTCCAGACATCCGTAGTATTTCCCTGGTTGACAATTTGCATCAGGTCAACCTCCAGCCACTGGGACACTGTAACCCCCGCAGCTGCGTCACTTGACTTCAATGCCTCCTTATCTGCATCACCAATAGCAGAGTCCGTTACCGTCAGTTCCAGATTACCGGAAGAAATAACATTCTCGCCGCCTTCAATCTTGGC
>JBJFCM010000280.1:0-22715 GCA_051888955.1 Lachnospiraceae bacterium
GAAACAAAATATTGATCCATGTACTCCGTGGCCTTTTCCTCTGTCACGGAAAATTTCTGCATAACTTTGGATATGAGCAGTTCTCTGGGAACTCCCAGTTCCCCGCAAATTTCTATCAGGGCTTTGATACCCTGTGCTATACCCTGTTCTATGCCAGCAGTTCTCTCTTCATCAATCCATTCCTGTAATGCCTGACACATATTATAGTCCTCCTCTTCTTCATCCTCATTCATCTGCATGTAACGGCTCCTCTCTTCCCAGATTTTTGGTGCGTTCAACAAAACCGACATTGCTTCTACCGTATCTACATCTAAATGCCTGTAACCTTCATCCTCTTTAAGCAGCTTTTTTAAACCTTCTCTGTCATTCCTATACCTCATCGCCGTGAACAACTCTCTCAGTTCTGTATGAAATACGGAAAAATCAGTCTCTTCATTGATACAGTACAGCTTCATGGGATAATCCGCAAAAAGCATGCTCATATTGTCGTTGTCACTACCAAAGTCCATCATGTCTTTCAAGGTACGCGGACCATCCCAAACGTCTTCGCCATGGTACAGGCAAATGGTAAATACCGGAAATAGCCTGTCTGCCTTCCGTATTCCGCAGAGTTTCTCCGCCTGAGTAAGCTGCCATTTGCTCCCCGGTGCTTGTCCCTTGTCTTTCAGCTCCATTTCCCGGTTCTTCTTACGAAGCAGATTTATCTGCTTCTGATATTCCATGGTATCATACTGCATGCACCTAAAAGGCATGGTGTAGTCCACCAGGTTCTGCCCTTCCACAGCAAGCACCCTTAAGGTACACCCCGTGTGTAACAATTTCTTGATATCCCGAAAACGTTCCAACCGCTCTCCTCGTTCCCCTGTTTCGGGCTTTTCAGCTTCTGTTTCTACATAATACTCCGAAGCCTCCGAGAGATTTACGGCCTTAATAGCCTGCTCTCCCAAAAAACAGACACCATTAAAAAGGTCCGCAAAACGCTTTTCATCGCGCAGATAACTCTGAATCACATCGTTCTTTTTTCCCATGTAATTCCTCCTTTATACAGCAGAAACGGAACATGGATGGCGCCTCTGCCACTTTTTCTAATCTGAGTAAAATGGCAGAAATGCCAGAATGTGCGATGTGCACAGCGTCCTAGATACACTGTGTATTTGGATGCACGGTTCATTGATTACTCCTGATGCGTTTATTGTATATTTATTATATACACCTGTCAATAATTTTTTTAACGTTTATGAACGTTATTTCGATATATCTGTATGAAGAAAAATCGATGCATCATATTTTTAGGGCTGCCACACAAGCATTGTGCGGCAGCCCTTCAGGACACTTCTATTCTGAAACGATTATTTTATACAAGCGCACCGCCACCATCAACTATGATGAACTGGCCCTGCACATAGCTGGAGGCATCACTGGATAGGTAAAGTACCGTTCCGTTCAGTTCCCCCTTTTTGCCCGGGCGGCCTGCCGGATTCATGGTATTGTAGACCTGTAGGAACTGTTCAGATTTGAACAGGGTGCCTCCTGTCATCTCTGTCTCAAATAAGGCTGGCCCGATAGCATTGACCGTAATGCCATATCTTGCATAGGAGCATGCCATTCCTTTGGTCAGTCCCAAAACTGCGGATTTGGATGCATTGTAGGAGTGGCGGATGAACCTGTCATCTTTATCTGCAATCACCGCATTTACGGATGCTATGTTAACGATTTTACCATAGCCCTGTTCCTTCATATGCGGTACCACATATTTGGATGTCATAAACATTCCCTTCACATTAGTATTAAAGGACTTATCCCAATCCTCCACAGACATGGAGTCCACACCGCCACGCACAGCTACCCCCGCATTATTCAACAGAATATCAATATGTCCAAAGGTATTAAAAACTGTCTGTATAGCTGTCTTGACACTTTCTTCATCCGTCACATCGCAGCCTACGGCAAGCACCTTCCTACCGGTCTTCTCAATATCTTCCTTGACCTTGTTCAGCTTCTCCACACGTCTTGCCAGAATTGCCACATCCGCTCCCGCTTCCGCATAAGCCAGCGCAGCATCCGCTCCCAGACCGGAGCTTGCTCCTGTTACCACCGCTACCTTTCCCGTTAAATCAAATAAATTCCCCATCATACCTACTTCCTTTCCTATCAATACATTCCCTTCCGGCTGCTTTTGCATGTACTGCGCAAAGTCCAGCCGGATTTCCCTGTTACACTTATAGGATAGTTTACAGCGATGCCGGAATCAACCAAGGGAGCCCATTTTTAACGCAATATTAACTACTTGCTTTCTTTTATTGCGGTATGAAGTTCCGTAAAAAGTTCATTGTATTTAATTGGAGAATTTTCAAACTTCGCAATACCGATGTGCAGACTTAGAGGGATTTCCTGCCCTTCATAGGAAAAAGTCTGCCCGTTCTGCTCTCTTATCTTGTCTGCTACAGCCTGGGCATAACTTTCATCTGCGCTGTCAGTCAGCAGTGCAAACTCATCTCCACCGATTCGAAAGACGATATCCGCCTCTCCTGCCGCAGCATTCATTCTCTGCATGCTTTCCAGTATCGCCAGGTCACCTGCTTTTCTGGAAATCTGATTAATAGGCACCAGCTGCCTGATATCACAGCATACAAAATAGCAATTTTTACGCTGCACAAACAAATCATAAAGTTCACTGATATCTACATTCCTGCGTTCTCTCATATACTCATCTCCACACTCCAGGGGCTTATAAAGCCTCGGAAACAGTTCTGAAAACCGGGTATTGTGCCGGAATTCAGAGGGTGTACAGTTCCAGACCTGTTTAAATGCGCGGGTGAAGGCCTCATTCGTGCTGTAGCCGTATTCCAGGGCGATATCCAGTATCCCTGTCTGTGGCTCCTCCACTATCCTTCTGGCCGCCTTCATCATGCGTCTCCGCACCAGATATTCCCTGACGGAGATGTTATTCACACATCTAAACAGCTTTTCCAGAGTTGATTTTGCGCAATAACAGGCTCCTGCCACATCTTCTGTTTTGATGTCATCATCCAGATGATTCTCTATATATTCCAGTGCGCTGGCGAACAGCTCCATATTGCTCATATAATCACTCCTTCCGGTACCGTAACTATATCATATATGATTTTTCAGATTTATGCTTGATATTTTGAGGAAAATTACAGGAATTTCCTGCACAAAAATCCCCGGGAATACCGTATTCCCGGGGATGATGCAAAACTTTAAATATTTAGGTTCTATTATTTTACCTTACCAGGTACGGGAATTCAATTCCTTGAACTGTGCAACAGTGGACACATGGGAATTCAGACCGCCATCTACATTGACAATCTGTCCACTCACATAGCTGCTCTCATCCGAAGCAAGATATACGCACATATGGCCGATATCCTCCGGACATCCATAGCGATTGACCATGATGTTGCTAAGGAAAATATCCTTCAGAGCCTGAGGTACATGTGCTTCATTCTGCGGGGTAACAATCAGACCCGGACGCACACAGTTGCAGCGGATGTTCTGCTTACCATACTGTAAAGCAGTGTACTGTGTCAGCATATCCACACCGGCCTTGGCACAGGCATAAGCAGTAGAACCAAGATCACCGCCACAGGAAGCCATGGAACCGATATTGATGATGGAACCGCCTGTCTCGTTTTTCTGCATATAAGGAAGCACGCACTTGGTAGCATAGAAGGTACCACGTACATCACTCTGGAAGATACCGTCCCACATTTCCAGTGTCAGTTCATCCACACGGCCGTCCTTTAAGCCTACATTAGCTGCATTATTTACCAGAATGTCAATTTTGCCATATTTTTCAGCGGTATCAGCAAAAAGCTTATCGATGCTTTCCGTTGCTGTCATATCCATAAAGTGATACCACGCTTCTCCGCCTTCCTGCTTGATGCTGTCTACAACAGCCTGACCTTTTTCTTCTCTTCGTCCACAGATGACTACCTTAGCACCCTCTGCTGCAAACAGTCTGGCAATCCCAACACCAATTCCGCTGGTTGAGCCGGTAACAATGGCCACTTTGTCTTTCAATCTGTCCATAATAGAAAACCCTCCTGATTTTGTAATTTGCACTCCTGTATAGGAGAAATAAGTGTGTAAACACTATTAACTTAATAATATAACAAAAGCCCCATGAATGCAAGCATTCTGGGGCTTTGATATACATTTCTGTTTGCAGATAACTGCTTATCTCTTTGAGAACTGAGGTGCTCTACGAGCTGCTTTGAGACCGTATTTCTTACGCTCTTTCATACGAGGATCACGTGTTAAGAAGCCTTCCTTCTTCAGAGCGGGTCTGTAGTCTGCATCTACCTGGCAAAGTGCTCTTGCAATACCGTGACGGATTGCACCTGCCTGGCCGGTGGTACCACCACCATGTACATTTACCAAAACATCGAACTTGTCTGCTGTCTCTGTAAGAACCAGAGGCTGACGAGCGATAACCTTTAAGGTCTCCAGTCCAAAATAATCATCGATATCTCTTTTATTTATAGTAATTTTACCGGTTCCCGGTACCAAGTATACTCTTGCGATTGATTTCTTTCTTCTACCTGTTCCGTAGTATTTTGCTGATTTAGCCATTTTATTTTCCTCCTTTCAGTCCCATTAGAATGTTAATACTTCAGGTTTCTGAGCTGTATGAGGATGCTCAGGTCCTGCGTATACATGCAGTTTTGTAAACATCTGTCTGCCTAAAGGTCCTTTGGGAAGCATACCCTTAACAGCAAGTTCGATAACCTGCTCAGGCTTCTTGTCTAATTTCTCTCTTAATGTAGCTTCTTTCATACCGCCTACATAATCGGAGTGGCTGTAATATACCTTCTGATCTAACTTCTTACCAGTTACCTTAATCTTCTCAGCGTTGATTACGATAACATTGTCACCTGTGTCAATGTGAGGTGTGAAGATGGGCTTATTCTTGCCTCTTAACACTTTAGCAACCTCAGATGCCAAACGGCCTAAGGTCATATCTGTAGCGTCTACTACATACCATTTTCTATCGATTGTAGCTGGACTAGCCATAAATGTTTTCATGATGTTTCCTCCATAAATAGTAAAAAATCGTTCTTTTGCTTCTCTGAAATCTTACTTGGCAGATGTCCGGCCACCTCATAAAATCCTTCAAAACAGCTTCGTTCCCACGACTCTCTCCTGTGTCACCGGGGCTTTGGTTCCACATTACGAAACATCGTCACAGTGATATATTATATTATATGAACTCGTCTCTGTCAACCCATAAATTCATATTTTATCAGCATTAAACCACAGGCGGGCGCCGTCGGTCCGGCGGCAGTCCTATTCTTTGCCTCCAGGATGTCCCGCATCTTTTCCGGGTCCCATTTTCCTCTTCCTGCCTCCATGAGAGTTCCGGCTATAATACGCACCATATTGTATAAAAATCCGTTCCCGCAGACCCTGATAACAATATCCTCCGCTTCTTCCGTCACAGTGATAGAATAGATGGTTCTTACTGTGCTTTCCACCACTGCCGCTGCTGCACAGAAGCTTTTAAAATCGTGCTCCCCTTCCAGATAAGCAGCGGCCTCCTGCATCTTATTGATATCCAGGGAATGATAGGTAAAACAGGAATACAGCCGTTTCGTCGGTATGGGAAATTCCCCCGTGGTGATGCGGTACTCGTAGGTCTTTCTGCTGTCACAGTGTCTGGGATGGAAATCTGCTGCCACTTCTTCTGATTTCCGTATGCGAATATCCTCCGGCAGGCGCTGATTCAGTGCATATGCCAATTTCTCCGCCGGAATCGTCGTATCAGAATCAAATACAGCCACATTGCAGAGTGCATGCACTCCGGCATCCGTCCTGCTGGCGCCGATAACCCGGATATCTTCTCCAAGAAGCTTAGACAAGCATCCGTTCAGTTCTCCTTCTATTGTCCGGCAGCTTTTCTGCACCTGGTAACCGCAATAGGCTGTTCCGTCATAGGCTACCGTAAGCATAAACCTTTTCATGGCACATTGTCCTTCTTAAAACAAAAATTTCCCTACAGCAATACTCCCCGCCAGATATGCAAATAAAACCGCATAAGCCAACGCATCTCTCTTCTTATAGATAAGTGGCTTCATCTTAGTACGTCCCTCACCACCTCTATAGCAGCGGGCTTCCATTGCCATAGCCAGATCGTTTGCACGTCTGAATGCAGAGATAAACAAGGGAACCAGCAGCGGCACCATGGCCTTGGCCTTTTTGAAAATATTGCCACTCTCAAAATCCGCGCCTCTGGCAAGCTGCGCCTTCATGATTTTGTCCGTTTCCTCCATCAAAATAGGAATGAACCTGAGAGCGATGGACATCATCATGGCCACCTCATGCACCGGCAATTTGAACAGCTTTAACGGGCTCATTGCCTTTTCCATACCGTCTGTCAGATTGTTCGGCGTGGTAGTCAGGGTCATAACTGAGGAACCGATGATCAGCATGGTCAGCCTGATTGCCATAAACACGGAGATACGGATACCTTCTTTTGTAATTTTCAACTTCCAGATTGCTATCACCGTTTCTCCCGGTGTCAAAAAAAGATTAAAAACCACCGTTATGAGCAAAAGGAATAAAATAGAACGCATTCCCTTTACCATAAACTTAAAAGGGACCTTGGATAAACGGATGACTGCTGCTAAAAAAAGTGCTGCACATACATACCCCCATATATTATCAAAAAAGAACAGGGATATGATATAAATCACAGTACCGGCCAGCTTTACACGCGGGTCCAGCCTATGTATGACGGATTCCGTCTGATAATATTGTCCTAATGTAATGTCTCTAAGCATACTTTCCTCCATGCATGCTACAGGAGTGCACGGGCAATTTCCTCCGTAGCCTCCTCAATGGTTGTGGCATCTTCGTCCACGTCCAGTCCTGCTTCCTTCAATCTATGCATGATATAGGTCACCTGCGGTGCCGCAAGTCCAACCTTTTCCAATTCCTGATAGTGCCGAAATACCTCCTTAGGAATGTCATCGTACATAACGCGGCCGCGATTCATTACAATAATCCGGTCTACGTATTCTGCCACATCCTCCATGCTATGAGATACCAGAATGATGGTCATGCCACTCTCTTCACGCAGCTTGCAGATTTGACTTAAAATCTCCTCACGGCCCCTGGGATCCAGTCCGGCCGTTGGCTCATCCAGTATCAATACCTCCGGCTTCATGGCCAGCACACCTGCAATCGCTGCCCTGCGCTTCTGGCCTCCTGATAAATCAAAGGGAGATTGGTAAAAGCAATCATCAGGCAGTCCGACCTTTTTCAGCGCCTCATAGGCACGTAACTCCGTTTCTTTTTTAGAAAGCCCCAGATTTTTGGGGCCGAAGCATACATCGGAAAAAACATCCACCTCAAAAAGCTGATGCTCCGGATACTGGAACACCAGGCCCACCTTGCTGCGAAGCTCTTTTCTATTGTAGTCGTCATCATCAATATCCTGGCCGTTAAAATAGATATTGCCTGATGTAGCTTTTAAAAGCCCGTTCAAATGCTGAACCAGAGTGGACTTGCCGGAGCCTGTGTGTCCAATCAGCCCGATAAACTGCCCATCCGGAATTACCAGATTTATATCATCCAACGCCTTCACGGCAAGGGTGGTATCATCGCCATATACATGGCTTACATGATCTAAGATAATTGACATGGCTACCCCTTTCTACCGTGTAAACGATAATATTTCATAATTTCATCTGTAAGCTCTTCTATACTAAGTATCCCATCCGGCAGATTGATACCCTTTTTTTGCAATTCATATGCCAGCAACGTTACCTGGGGCACATCCAGCCTGAGTGACTTGATTTTTTCCACCTGTGAAAAAATCTCCCTGGGAGTTCCCTGCATGGCTATCCTGCCATTTTCCATGACGAATACCTTATTTGCATGGATGATTTCTTCCATGTAATGGGTAATGAGTATCACCGTTACATTTTCCACATCGTTGAGCGCTCTTACCGCACGGATTACTTCCTTTCGTCCGTTGGGGTCCAGCATGGCAGTAGGCTCGTCCAGCACGATACACTTGGGATGCATGGCCAGCACACCCGCTATGGAAACGCGCTGCTTCTGTCCGCCGGAAAGCTTGTTGGGAGAAAATTTGCGGAATTCATACATGCCGACCGCCTTCAGGCTCTCTTCCACCCGTTCCCATATTTCTGCTGTGGGAACCCCCATATTTTCCGGTCCAAAGCCGACATCCTCTTCCACAACCTGTCCAATGATCTGGTTATCCGGATTCTGGAATACCATGCCGGCAGTCTGCCTGATATTCCAGACCTCTGCCTCTTCTCTGGTATCCTTACCATCCACCCAGATACAGCCTTCTGTAGGGCAGAGTATGGCATTCATATGTTTGGCAAGGGTGGACTTTCCTGAGCCGTTATGCCCTAAAATAGCAATAAAGTCACCCTGGGCAATATCCAGCGTCACTTCATCCACTGCACGGTTGATGCCTTCTACGTTGCCTTCCTCATCCCGCCTGATATATTCATATACTAACTTGTCTGTTTTAATGATGCCCATGAAGCAACCTCCAGTCAGATTTCCGTCCGGAATACCTGCGTGCCTTATATTGTACTAGAATTTTTTGGGAAATACAACTATTTTACAAAATCAATCGTTGATGATACACTGAAATAAAAAAACAGACGAGGAACCTGTTATGGATAAAAAAGCAAAAAACTCTCTTTTAAAATCTGCCGGCTTTTTGATTGTAGTCATTATACTGTTTGCAGCCCTATCCAGGACTCTTTTGTCAGGGGGGCAGACTCTCTCCGAGTATGCCGAGAAAAACCCGGATTTAGCCTATGGAAATGCTTCAGAAGGGGATACTGACCTTCCTTCTGATGCCACTACACCGGATACCTCTGCTGATTTGAGTGCTGTTGATACAAATACTACTTTTACAGGCGATGATAATACAGATGCTAATGCTATGGATGATGACCGCATTACCTATCAAACCGGATTTTATTATGAGCCGCTCTCAGAGGAGTACAAAGAGCTCATTACCGGCGTGTCCTATCCGGCAGAGGGTGCTGCCGAAATCAATTATGAAGATCTGCGATATGTACACGTCCTGCACTGTGATTTCGACGGTAACTCCTCGGAAGGCGAATTAATCTGTAACAAAGCCATTGCTCAGGATCTTGTTGAAATTTTTTATGAATTATATCTTGCAGAATACAGAATAGAAAAAATAGCCTTAATAGAAGATTATGACGGAGATGACAATGCTTCCATGGCAGACAATAACACCTCCTGCTTTAATTACCGGACTGTAGACGGTACGGACAAGCTGTCACAGCATGCCTATGGTCTTGCCATAGATATCAATCCCTTTTACAATCCCTACGTGCGCTATACAAAAGACGGCGGCCAGATAGTCTCACCTGAAGGTAGCGAGGACTATGCAGACCGCACGTCAAATTTTCCCTATAAAATTGATACCTCAGACCTTTGTTATCGCCTCTTTATCGAACATGGCTTCACTTGGGGCGGTAACTGGAATTCCAGTAAAGATTACCAGCATTTTCAAAAAGCTGTTGACTAATTTTGCCTTTACAGCTGAAACATCTCCATGCTCTTGTCCATTTCCTTTGCAATGTCCTTCAGCTGCCCTGCCTGTACGGAGATATCCACCACAATGCTGTTTATCTCCGTGATGGAAGCAGAGGTTTCCTGCGTGCTGGCTGCATTTTCCTCGGCTATCGCTGTCAGATTCTGTACTGTATCCACGACATTGACCCTTGCATGGTCCATCTGCTCCGTCTTCTCAGCAATTCTGTCAATGGCTTCAATAGACTGTTCGAGGCCTTTGATGACTTTCTCAAAGCCTTCGTCGGTCTTTAAAACATGCTCATTCTGTTTCCCCATAATCTCCTTGACGACATCCATCGTCTGCACTGCCTTTTCTGAGTCTGCAATCAGATAAGCTATAATCTCTTCTATCTTTCTTGCCGATTCATTGGACTGCTCTGCCAGCTTCTGTATCTGGGCCGCTACCACTGCAAAGCCTCTTCCCTGTTCACCGGCTCTGGCTGCTTCAATAGATGCATTTAAGGACAGGAGATTGGTTTCCTCCGCAATGGCTGTAATCAGGTTCGTAGCTTCCTTTATCTTCTGTGCAGATTCATTTGTTGTATTGGTCTGCTCATAGATGACCTGTATGTATTCCTTGGCCTGGTCGTTGATCTTATCCAGTTCATGCAGGGTTGCATAGGCTTCCTGTCCCAATGCATGCATGTCCTGGACATTTCTATGCATGACTTCTACTTCCTTTGCCGTTTCCTCTACCATATCCCCCATTAGGATGACATTGTCCGTAGCCGTCTGTGTTTCTTCAGCCTGGCTTGTCGCACCCTGTGCCACTTCCCCAACAGCCTTTTCTACCTGCGATACCGTATTGGAGGTGTCCGCAGTCTTATCACTCAGATATCCCGATGCTGTATTCAGTGCATCGCTCTGTTCCTTCATAGTACCGATAACATCAGTCAGTTCCTTTTTCAATTGAAGGATGGCTCTGCTGATATTACCTATCTCATCTTTTCTCTTAAGCGTCTTCTCATCTATATTCACGTTAAGTCTGCCCTGAGCAACTTCTTCTAACGCTTCCGAGCCCTTGTGGAGTGCACGCACCAGGTTGCTGACCTCCCATATTAACAGGACAGCCACAATCACTCCCATGACTACGACCACTCCTACTAACAGCGATATGATACGCATAATCTGTGCCCTGGCATCAGCCTGTGGCATGCCGGCAAAAATCATTCCTGCAATCACACCTGTAGTATTATCATACATCGGTATATAATACCCATAATAGGCATGTCCCAAGATATCCACGTCAGCAGAGAAATATTCCTGCCCATTTTTTAATACCTGCTCGATAACGGCATCACCGGCCTTTGTTCCCACGACACGGCTTCCATCATCATTACAAATGGACGTCATATATCTGGTATCACCATAGAATATCGTAATATCCGTATCAGCAGCTACCCGGAGATTGTCAGCAATAACGGAATTTTCTGTAATATTAAAATCGCCTTTATAAAGATTTCCCGTATCATCTACAAAAAAGGCACCTTCATCGGCATAACTTATCGTATCCCGTACCGAAACGGCGGCGCTTCGCAAACCGTTTGCAATATTATCCGTGACTACATCGCTAATTCGGTTGTTGCAGACCACAACCGTAATAATTCCCAGTGCCAACAGCGGTATTAACGCTATGGTTAAAATTTTTGATCTCATTTTCATAATACTATCCTCCACCTAGTAATTATGTTTACAATTATAGCACTTTTTAGACATATTTACTATATATTCGACTTATTTTTTATATTTTCTTAACATTATTGTCTAAAAAATACAAGAACCGGCAACCATCCGGTTGCCGGTTCTTATCCTTTTATGGATATTATTGAACAATACTAAATTATACTAACTCAAGCACTACTTCCATAGCACCGTCGCCCTTACGCTGGCCAATCTTGATAATTCTGGTGTAGCCACCCTTACGGCTCTCATACTTAGGTGCGATTTCATCAAACAGCTTCGCTACCATATCTACTTCTTTGGTATTTTTCTTCTTGCCTGCATTCTCAGTAGGAACTTCCTTTACAGGGCACAATACCTTTAACATCTGATGACGAGCATGCAGTCTGGAAGGCATATCCTTTTTGATTTCCTTTTCAACTTCATCATAAACGGTAACTGTTACACCGTTTTCAATTCTTAAAATCTTGCCGTCTTTATCACGATGTGTTTCGGAAAGAACTTCCTTTGTATCCTTATCAATAATCTGCTTTACTCTCTTGCCGTCTTTGTCCTTGCGGGCAACCTTTGTCTTAATCTTTACGGTTTCAAAGTTATCCTTTTCCTTTACTGCAAGTGCAATCAGACCTTCAGCAATTTTCTGAACTTCCTTTGCCTTTGCTTCTGTGGTAATGATTTTACCGTTGTGTAACAATGCTGTTACCTGATTTCTCAGTAATGCTTTTCTCTGGCTGCTGGTTCTGCCAAGTTTTCTGTACTTTGCCATTTCTAAAATCCTCTCTCATTTCATGGTACATCCGGCCACGCTCTTTGGACTTACTTACCGAATGCTGTTAATTGTGCCATTTCATGATATGTGGCTGCGCACTCTTTGGCCTTACCGCAGACACATTCATTTATTTCTCGTTTAGTCCTCGCTGGGATTCAACTGAAGACCCAGCTCTTTCAACTTAGCAAGTACCTCTTCCAAAGACTTGCGGCCCAGATTACGAACCTTCATCATATCTTCAGAGGTCTTGTTGGTAAGCTCTTCAACAGTATTGATACCTGCTCTCTTCAAGCAGTTGTAGGAACGAACAGACAACTCCAATTCGTCAATACTCATTTCCAATACTTTTTCTTTTTCATCGTCTTCTTTTTCTACCATAACTTCTGCAGTTTTAGCATTTTCGGATAAATCAATGAAAAGGCTTAAGTGTTCGCTGAGTACTTTTGCAGCCAAGCTTACTGCTTCATCAGGAACCAGGGTTCCATTGGTATATACATCCAACGTAAGCTTGTCATAGTCTGTAATCTGACCTACACGGGTATTTTCTACTGTAACATTTACTCTTTCAACCGGTGTATAGATAGAATCGATTGCAATTACACCGATGGGCAAATCCTCATGCTTATTCTTGTCAGCGCTGATATATCCTCTGCCCTTTGTAATTGTCAATTCCATATATAACTTGGTATCCTTACCACCGCTTAAGGTCGCAATTACCAAATCCGGATTAAGAATTTCAATGTCCTGATCAGCCTGAATATCGGAAGCCTTAACAACTCCCTCTCCTTCATACTCGATATATGCAGTTTTCGGTTCATTTGTCTCGCTGTTGTTCTTAATAGCCAGACTCTTGATATTCATGATAATCTCGGTTACATCTTCCTTTACACCCGGAATAGAACTGAATTCATGTAATACGCCTTCAATCTTAACCTGGCTTACTGCCGCACCGGGCAAAGAAGACAACATAATTCTTCTGAGAGAATTACCAAGTGTGATACCGTAACCTCTTTCCAAAGGCTCTACTACGAATCTGCCATACTTTTTGTCTTCAGAAATTTCAGCAACCTCAATATTTGGTCTTTCAAAATCAAACACTGCAAATACCCTCCTTTACGAACATTTTTAATTACGGCTTATTTAGAATATAATTCGACGATAAGCATTTCATCTACAGGAACATCGATCTGCTCTCTGGTAGGAAGTGCCTTTACAGTTCCCTTAAGACCTTCGATATCGACATCCAGCCATTCAGGAACAAGTCTTCCTGCTGTTACTTCCACGATGTCTTTATATCTCTGTAAGGATTTGGATTTCTCCCTGATTTCGATTACATCACCAGCTTTAATTAAATAGGAAGGTACATTGATGCATTTGCCGTTAACCAATACATGCTTGTGGCCAACAACCTGTCTTGCTTCTCTTCTGGTTCTTGCAAATCCCATTCTGAAAATTACACTGTCCAGTCTGCTTTCAAGAAGGACCATCAGGTTTTCACCGGTCATTCCCTTCATTCTATCAGCCTTTTCATAGTAATTTCTGAAGGGCTTCTCCAGAACACCATAGATGAATTTTGCTTTCTGCTTCTCTCTTAACTGAAGACCATACTCGCTCATCTTCTTACCTGCTCTTGCAGAGGTTCTGTTAGACTTCTTGTCATATCCCAAATATGCAGGCTCTAAGCCTAAGCTTCTACATCTTTTCAGTACGGGTACTCTATTTACTGCCATGTCAATAATTCCTTTCTGTGAGGCTCTTGCCTCTTACTATTGTTTACAGTGCCTATGGCACTTTCTTCCAACTTGTTTCTTTGATTTGTCACCCAGTCGCCTTTGTGCAAGCACAAGCGCCTGTCTGAAAATACCGTTCTCAGTCCGCTTATCTCGACTAGACGCGACGTCTCTTGGGAGGACGGCAGCCATTGTGAGGTACAGGAGTTACGTCACGGATACTGGTTACTTCCAGACCACATGCCTGCAGTGCACGAATTGCTGCTTCACGACCTGAACCAGGACCCTTTACAAATACATCTACAGTCTTTAATCCATGGATTAAAGCAGCCTTGGTAGCGGTCTCTGCTGCCATCTGTGCTGCATACGGAGTAGATTTCCTTGAACCTCTAAAACCAAGACCACCGGCACTTGCCCAGCTCAATGCGTTGCCTTCAGTATCTGTCAATGTAACAATTGTATTGTTAAAAGAAGACTGAATATGTGCCTGTCCACGTTCAACGTTTTTCTTAACACGCTTTTTAGCGACTTTCTTATTAGCTGTTGTTACTTTCTTAGCCATTTTAAACTAACCTACTTTCTCAAAAATGTTTGCAGTTTCAGATTTTATTACTTCTTTTTGTTTGCAACTGTACGCTTCGGTCCCTTGCGGGTTCTTGCATTGGTCTTAGTCTTCTGACCACGAACCGGAAGACCTTTACGATGGCGTACACCACGATAGCAGCCGATTTCCTGTAATCTCTTGATATTCAGAGCGATTTCTCTTCTCAAATCACCTTCTACCATAATATCCAGTTTCTCGATTGCTTCACTAATTCTCTTTACTTCATCATCTGTCAGTTCTCTGACACGGGTATCAGGATTTACACCTGCTTCTGCAAGGATCTTGTTTGCCGTTACTCTACCGATACCATAGATGTAAGTCAAGCCAATCTCCACACGTTTTTCTCTAGGTAAGTCAACACCTGCGATACGAGCCATTTACGTTTCCTCCATTTTCTTTGCGTTTTTCGCTCTGCGAAAATAATTAACGCCTGTGTACATTTGGTCCAACTTTCCGTTTCCGGATGTGTACACGATGTGCGGTTTCCGCACATAATTGTTACTAAGTTGATTGGGGCTTTCACCCAACCGGACGTCTCTCCGATCTTTCCAAGGCGAAATATATCTCTTCGCGTTGGTATCAACAAGTAATCTCCCGTAAGCTCTTCCATTATATATAAATTACAGCTTTCTACTTTCAGCCTGTGATGCATATTTTCCATAATAATATGTAAAATCTGCCGGACATGCCAATAAGGCGGAAAGCTGTACTTTCAGCCGCATACAATAATGGGACAAGAACTCACATACTTGAAATCATTCCTTCAAGCCGGTGATTATCCTTGTCTCTGTTTGTGTTTCGGATTCTCACAGATTACTCTGATACGTCCTTTTCTTTTAATGATTTTGCACTTTTCGCAAATCGGTTTTACTGATGATCTAACCTTCACGTTAAACCCTCCTTTCAAAAAAGACCGTTTTACATTATAGCATGTAGTATTTTCATTTACAAGTGTTTTTTTGTTTTTTTATTGGATTTTTGGGAAATAGCAAAAATGATTTACTTATCACGCCAAATAATACGTCCCTTGGACAGATCATAGGGGGATAATTCCAATGTTACCTTATCTCCCGGAAGGATACGAATAAAATTCTGACGCAGCTTTCCGCTGATATGCGCCAAAACCTTATGGCCGTTCTCCAATTCCACCTGAAACATGGTATTGGGCAGCTTTTCAATCACTGTTCCTTCAATTTCAATTACATCTGCTTTAGACATCTGATACCTCCTTGCCTCTGCTAAAATCTTTAATTACTTTTTTAATTTCTTCATCACGCACAGGACAGCCCTGCAACAGTTTTTCCCTGACGGTCGTGTCCACGCCTTGTCTTACAGGCTGTATATGCTTTTTATTCTTCTTTTTGGGATGTGCTAATGTCTTTAACCTGCCGTCGCATAGATAAACATATTCTGCATCCTCTCTTATTATCATATAAACCGTCCGCTTATCGTGTCCGGCTTTGGAAAATGCCAGCATACCTATCATATCTATCCCTTTCTAGTAAAGTGTAAGGATCTCCGGCTCTCCATCCGTAATCAGAATCGTGTTCTCATAATGTGCTGACAGGGAACCGTCCTCTGTCACTACCGTCCAGTCATCATCGAGCCATTCTACATCCGCTCTGCCCATGTTGATCATAGGCTCAACCGCCAATGTCATACCCGCTCTGAGCTTGATTCCTCTTCTTCTCTGTGCGAAATTGGGTATTTCCGGGTCCTCATGAAGAGCTGTACCAATACCATGGCCTACCAGATCCCTGACAATTCCATAACCAAACTGTGAAACATAAGCATCAATGGCATTGGAAATATCATGTAAATGGTTACCAGCTTTTGCCATCTTTATACCTTCGAAGAAACTTTGCTTTGTTACATCTATCAGTTTCTGTGCTTCCGGGCTGATTTGCCCGACCCCATGTGTTCTTGCTGCATCCGAGTGATAACCTTTATATATGAGCCCGGCATCCAGACTGATAATGTCACCTTCCTGTAGTATCCTGTGCTTGTTGGGAATGCCATGTACCACTTCATTATTTACCGAAGTACAAATGGATGCGGGATATCCATGATAATCCCGGAAATTAGGGATACACCCCATCTTACGGATGAGGGTATCTCCCAAGATATCAATTTCCATCGTGGACATTCCCGGCCTTATCGCATGCTCCAGCTCCTGATGTACCTGTGCCAAAAGTCTGCAGGACTCTCTCATCAGCTCGATTTCTTTAGCAGATTTAATCGTTACAGCCATAATACAATTTCATCTCCTGATTCTAGCCTAAAATCGCCACGATAGCGCCGAATACATCCTGCATATCCACAGTACCGTCTACCGTCTTCAGCACACCTTTTTCCGTGTAGAAATCAATCAGAGGCTGTGTCTGTTCATGGTAAACCTGCAGTCTGTTCTTAACGGTTTCCGGCTTGTCATCATCACGAAGTACCAGCGGCTGACCACACTTATCGCATATTCCCTCCTGCTTAGGCGGAATATGAACAATATGATAAGTAGCGCCACAGGAAAGGCATGCACGTCTTCCGGACATTCTGTTAATGATATTCTCATCCGGTACGTCCACATTGATAGCATAGTCAATCTTATCACCCAGCTCTGTCAATGCATTATCCAACACTTCTGCCTGAGGAATCGTCCTGGGAAAACCATCCAGTACATATCCGTTTGCACAATCTGCCTGTGCTACCCTGTCTAACAGAATCTTTACTGTCAATTCATCCGGTACCAGCAGTCCCTGATCCATATATTTCTTAGCTTCCATACCAAGCTCTGTGCCATTCTTGATATTTGCTCTGAAAATATCCCCTGTGGAGATGTGCGGAATCTGATACTTGTCTGCAATCATCTTCGCCTGTGTACCTTTGCCTGCGCCCGGTGCGCCTAACATGATAATCTTCATCTTTTTCCCTCCATACATATAACAAGTCATCAACCTGTTTGCTTCGTTTAATGCCTAACATTTATATTTTACCGTTATTTTCCCATGTTTGCAATATGCGAATAAAAAAAAGTATCCGGAGAAGCTATCTTCCCCGGACACTCAGTTTACATACAGGTAATTTAGTCATTCAAAAAGCCTTTATAGTTACGTACCAGCATCTGAGATTCAATCTGCTTCATAGTTTCAAGCACAACGCTTACGATAATGATTAAGCTGGTTCCACCAAAGGAAACGCTTGCCTTGAAAAGTCCATTGAATACATATGGAAGGATACCTATAATAGTCAGACCAACAGCACCGATAAAAATAATATAATTCAGCACCCTGGTCAGATAATCACTGGTAGGCTTTCCGGGTCTGATACCCGGTATAAATCCACCCTGCTTCTTCATATTATCTGCTACCATCAAAGGATTGAAGGTAATGGATGTATAGAAGTAAGCAAAAAAGATTACCAGCACGATGTATACCAGCATACCGATAGAATAAATCGGCTGCTTCGGGTTGCACCAGTTAGAGGAATTGAGTCCCTTCAAAATCTCTCCCCAGAAGCCTGTCCCGCTATATCCGACAAAAGAGCAGATAATAAGGGGGAACTGCATAATGGACTGGGCAAAGATAATGGGAATAACGCCTGCGGTATTTACCTTTAACGGAATACTGGAGGACTGTCCTCCTACCATCTTTCTGCCCTGCACCTTCTGTGCATACTGTACAGGTATCTTACGGGTACCATCATTTAAAATAATGACGAGAACCACCATCAATACGATAATCGCAAAGATGATTACCACTGCCAGTGCAGCAGTAGCAAAAGGCTTGCCAAATACAAACTGCTCAAACAGACTGTTCAAATCGGACGGTAAACGGGAAATGATATTGATTACCAGGACAATGGAAATACCGTTACCAACGCCGTTTTCCGTGATTCTTTCACCAATCCACATAAGGAATGCACTACCTGCTGTCATAGCAGCAATTGCAGTGATTACATTCAGCGCATTGTAATTTGTCAAAAGCCCCTGACGGCCAAATCCGATTGCCATAGCCGTTGCCTGAATCAAAGCCAGTGCAACAGTCACGTATCTTGTGATGGAAGCAATCTTCTTTCTGCCATCTTCACCATCCCTCTGCATCTCTTCCAGCTTAGGAATTGCGATTGTTAAAAGCTGCATGATAATGGATGATGTAATGTAAGGATTGATACCCAATGCCAAAACAGACATGTTAATGAAAGAACCGCCTGTAATTGCATCAAAAAAGCTGAATGCACCGCCGGTCTGCTGTGCAAACCAGCTTGCAAAATAAGTTCTGTCTACGCCCGGCACAGGCAGCTGTGATCCTATACGGATCACAACCAGCATGGCGAACGTAAATAATAATTTCTGTCTTATTTCTTTGATTTTAAATGCGTTCTTCAGTGTTGTAAGCATATTACATCACCTCTGCACTTCCGCCAAGAGCTTCGATCTTTTCCTTAGCAGATGCACTGAAAGCATCAGCCTTGACCGTAAGCTTCTTAGTCAACTCTCCATTTCCAAGGATCTTAACGCCATCTCTTGGGTTTTTAACAATACCAGCTTCCATCAATGCATTTACATCTACTACGCTGTCATTCTCAAAACGTTCCAGAGCGCTTAAATTGATAGCAACGATTTCCTTTGTGTTTCTATTGGTGAAACCTCTCTTAGGAATTCGTCTGTATAACGGCATCTGGCCACCTTCGAAACCAATTCTGGGTGCTCCTGAACGAGCCTTCTGACCCTTGTGGCCCTTACCGGCAGTCTTACCGTTGCCTGAACCGTGTCCACGACCTCTTCTAAAATTATCACTATGCTTTGAACCTTCTGCAGGTCTTAAATTTGATAATTCCATTCTGACACCTCCTTATCTGCTTATACTTCTTCTACTTTAATTAAATGAGCGATTTTCTGAATCTGTCCTCTTGTAGCCGCATTATCAGGCAGAGTAACAGAGCTGTTCAGCTTTCTGAGACCCATGGACTCTACGATAGCTTTGTTCTTAGGAACTGCGCCGATAGTGGACTTAACTAAAGTAATCTTTAACATTTTTTCTTTATTTTCTGCCATTGTCTTCTCTCTCCTTTCAAACCTTCAGGTGAAGTGCTTTCACTCTTAAGCTAAAACCTCGTCTACTGCTTTGCCACGGTTTTTAGCTACTTCTTCAGGAGCCTTCAGCTGGCTTAAACCAGTAATGGTTGCAAGAACAACATTCTGCTTATTGTTGGAGCCTAAAGACTTTGTACGGATATTCTTAATGCCGGCAAGCTCGCAAACCACACGAGCAGGACCGCCTGCAATAATACCGGTACCTTCGGGAGCTCTCTTTAAAAGAACATTAGCAGAACCGTATTTGCCGATAAAATCATGTGTAATACTGTTGTTCTCATCCAATGCAACACTTACCAAATGCTTGATTGCATCTTCTTTACCTTTACGGATAGCCTCAGGAATTTCTACAGCCTTGCCGAGACCTGCGCCTACATGACCATTGCCATCACCAACAACTACCAGTGCGGTAAAACGCATATTACGTCCGCCCTTTACAGTCTTGGAAACACGTTTGATGACAACAACCTTATCCATTAATTCCAGCTGACTTGCATCTATGATTGTATGTTTCATATGTCTTCTTCCTTTCCTAGAATTGTAAGCCAGCTTCTCTGGCTGCATCAGCTAATGCTGCAATTTTACCCTGGTATATAAAGCCGCCTCTATCAAAGACTACTTCTGTGATACCTTTTTCCAATGCTCTTTTAGCAATGACAGTTCCTAAATATGCTGCTGCATCAACGTTATTGGTTTTTTCAAGTTCTGCCTTGATCTCTTTTTCAAGAGTAGAAGCAGCAACCAGTGTGTTACCAACTGTATCGTCGATAATTTGAGCATACATATGATTATTACTTCTGAACACAGCTAAACGAGGCCTCTCAGCAGTGCCGCTGAAACGGTTACGAATTCTCATGTGTTTTTTAACACGAACTTCTTGTCTTGATTCTTTACTAACCATTTTCATACTCTCCTTATCTGTTATTTCTTACCAGTCTTACCAACTTTACGTCTGATAGTCTCATCAGCATACTTAATACCTTTGCCCTTGTAAGGTTCAGGTCTTCTCTTGTCTCTGATTTCAGCTGCGAATTGGCCAACTTTTTCTTTATCAATACCCTTAACGATGATAATGTTCTGTCCGTCAAGTACAGTCTCGATACCTTCAGGATCAGTCATCTCTACCGGATGAGAGTAGCCCAGGGATAAGGTCAGAACCTTGCCGGACTTAGCTGCTCTATAACCTACACCGTTTACTTCCAGCTTCTTTTCAAAGCCCTCGGTAACACCAACAACCATGTTGTGGATCAGTGTTCTGGTTAAACCATGTAAGGATTTCATCTTCTTTAAATCATTAGGTCTTGTTACTACTACTTCTGCGCCCTCAACTTTGATTTCCATCTCCTGAGGAAGTACTCTTTCAAGAGTACCCTTGGGACCTTTAACGGTCACCTTGTTATTTTCTGCAACTTCTACAGTTACGCCTGCAGGAATCGCGATTGGCATTCTACCTATACGTGACATGCCCGTACCTCCTATAATTTATTTACCATACGAAGGCTAATACTTCGCCGCCAACCTGCAGCTCTCTAGCCTTTTTATCAGTTACAACACCCTGGTTGGTGGAAATGATAGCAATACCGAGTCCGCCTAAAACCTTAGGTAATTCTTCCTTGCCGGCATAAACACGAAGACCAGGCTTGCTGATTCTCTTAATACCGGAGATGACCTTTTCGTTCTTGTCTGCGCCGTACTTTAAAGTAATGCGGATGGTCTTGAATGCGCCATCATCGATAATGTCATATTTCTTAATATAACCTTCTTCTAACAGAATCTGAGCAATTGCCAGCTTCATCCTGGAAGAAGGAACATCCACTGTATCGTGTTTTGCAGTATTTGCATTACGAATTCTTGTAAGCATATCTGCAATAGGATCACTCATTGTCATGATTTAGTTTCCTCCTTATCTCTTTGACTTGAATCATGCTTGTCACACCATCTCGAAAACCAGTCTCTTTCGAGTCTGTCGCAGCTACGCTGCTTAATGTTTTCTCGATGTACAGCTGCTAAGAATGCACCGTCAGGGCATTCTTTTATAGGTGAAACATAGCAATTCTTAGTCAGTGTTCCTGGCTGACTTAGAATTTCTTTTCACCTTTACCAGCTTGCCTTCTTAACGCCGGGGATCTGTCCCTTGTATGCCAGTTCACGGAAGCAAATTCTGCAAATTCCGTATTTTCTTAAAACAGAATGGGGACGACCGCAAATTTTGCAACGTGTATAAGCTCTTGTAGAGAACTTAGGTTTGCGCTGCTGTTTCAGCTTCATAGATGTCTTAGCCATGAATTTACCTCCTTATTTTGCAAAGGGCATGTTGAATAATGTCAATAATTCACGTGCCTCTTCGTCTGTCTTTGCAGTTGTTACGAAAATGATATCCATACCTCTTACTTTATCTACCTTGTCATATTCGATTTCAGGGAAGATAATCTGCTCTTTGATACCGAGTGCATAGTTACCTCTTCCGTCAAATGCATTGGGGTTTACACCTCTAAAGTCACGTACACGAGGCAATGCCAGGTTTACCAGACGATCCAGAAACTCATACATCTTCTCGCCACGCAGAGTGGTCTTGCATCCGATTGCCATGCCTTCACGAATCTTGAAGTTTGCTACGGAACCCTTAGCCTTTGTGAGAACTGCTTTCTGACCGGTAATAGCTTCCATATCCTTAACAGCGCCCTCTAAAACCTTTGCGTTCTCTTTTGCTTCGCCAACGCCCATGTTTACAACAATCTTATCAAGCTTGGGAACTTCCATGACGTTTTTATATCCGAACTTCTTAGTCATTGCTGCAACGATTTCGTCGTTATATAAATCTTTAAGTCTGCTCACGCTCTATTTCCTCCTTCCCTAGAATTAATCGATTACTTCGCCGGTTGATTTTGCGAAGCGAACCTTCTTGTCGCCTTCAACCTTGAAACCGATTCTGGTAGCTTTTCCCTTATGAACGTACATAACGTTGGATAAATCAATAGGAGCTTCTTTCTGAAGGATTCCACCATTGGGATTAGCCTGAGAAGGTTTAGCATGCTTTGTAATCATGTTCACACCTTCAACTGTTACTTTGCTGTTCTTGTGGTCAACGGCAATTACCTTGCCTTCTTTACCATTATCTTTACCGGCAATAACCTTAACGGTATCACCCTTTTTGATTTTTAATGTAGCCATGTGGTACCTCCTTATAATACTTCGGGAGCGAGGGAAACAATTTTCATGAACTGTTTC
>JBJFCM010000281.1:0-22696 GCA_051888955.1 Lachnospiraceae bacterium
GCAGCCTATGAAAAAGTAGTGATGAAGTTTTTGAGGGAGAATGCATCGGCCGGATGACAGATGTCCACATTTTTTAGCGTTCATTTATAAAATGTTCATAGAATTGTCAGCACTCGCACTTGGTGATATGAGGTGGAAATGGAACTGCCTGGTCCATTGAAGGTTAACAAAGTGGCCATGTATAGCTATAAAGTTTTTGAATAGAAAAGACGAAATTTATAATAGAAAGACATATTAGCAACGGTACACTATTGAAATACGCATCCAGGGAGGGATTAATGCAGAAAAAGGAATTACAAGTATTCTTATGGTGCAGTCGGTGCTGGCAGTTCCAACAGCCAGAAAGGTAAAACATGATTTTGAAAGGAAAGGACGCTATTTCCTGAAAAAGAAACATTCAGACACAGAAAGTCAGTTTTCACAGGCCTTAGAGCAGGAGGTAGGCGAGCTTCAGGCGAAATCTTTAAATTGTCATACCCTTACTTATGGTGATGACAGAAAGGTTCACAGGTTCGACTATCAGGTAAGAGAATATCATTAATGCAAAAACCGCCGCATGCTGTAAAAGCAGAATGCGGCGGTTTTGTTATACGGGAATCACATTTTTTAGAAATCTCATTCTATCCGAACAACGACATCGCTGCAAACAGTCCGGACAGCAGTGACGCTACCAGGGAAACAACGGTAATCTGTGTGTTGATGGAAGGCCCTGCGGTATCCTTGAAGGGATCGCCGACAGTATCACCGATAACGGCTGCCTTGTGAGCGGCGCTTCCCTTGCCACCCTCGTTTCCGGCTTCAATGTATTTTTTGGAATTGTCCCAAAGGCCGCCGGCGTTTGACATGAACAGTGCCAGGAGCAGGCCGCTGACGATGTTGCCGAGCAGAAAGCCGCCTACGGCTTTGGCACCGCCGATGATACCCACAAGTATGGTGGTCAGAATGCTCATCAGACCGGCAGGTATCAGCTCGTGGAGCGCGCCGGTGGTGGCGATATCGATACATTTGTCATATTCGGGTTTGACGCCGGGCATTCCCTCCCGCAGGCCTTTGATTTCATTGAACTGCCTGTGAATTTCAGCAACCATGCGCTGGGCATTTTTGTCCACACCCAAAATCAGCATGGCGGAGAATACTGCGGGGATTGCCGCACCGATCAGGGTACCGAAAAATACGGCCGGGTCCATGATATCGAAGCCTGTAAGCAGCTCCTTGCCGGAAGCGGCCAGCGCAGAATTGACCTCGGACATGAAAGCGCCTAACAGGGAAATTACGGTCAGACCGGCAGCGCTAATGGAAAAGCCCTTAGTAACCGCTTTGACTGTATTTCCGGCGCTGTCCAGCTCATCTGCGATGCGAATCGTCTCTTCTCCCAAATCTCCCATCTCCGCAAGCCCCCGAGCATTATCCACAATAGGACCATAGGCGTCATTGGAGATAATCATACCCACGATGGAAAGCATCCCTACGGCAGACATGGAAATGCCGAATATGGCATAGCCCGGTCCCATGGGTTCACAGATTTTATAGGCCGCCAGGGCGGAAATGGCGATTCCGGCCATAGCCGGCAGGGCGGAAATAAATCCATAGGAAACACCGGACAGAATGGTGAAAGCCGGTCCGGTCTGGGATGCGTGTGCCACACGTTTTACGATGGGCTTGGAATCATCGGTGAAATAGTCGGTGGTAATGCCAATTACGACACCCACTAACAGCCCGACGATTGCAGCCGCCCAGATGCGCCAGGAAAATCCGGGAACAATCCAGGTTGCCAAAGCTGTCAGAACCATAAAAATGGCTGTGGTGACGTATGTAGAAGAATTCAGCGCCCTGGTGGGACTGCCTTTCTTGCCGATACGTGCTGTGGCAATGCCGATGACAGAGGCTAAAAGTCCCAGTATGGAATAGCAGAATACCATGGAAAGGTTACTGAAGCCGCCGCCGGAAAGAGATTGTGCAATGACGATGGCGGAGACAAGTGCAGCTACGTTGGAGTCAAACAAATCTGCCCCCATGCCGGCTACATCTCCTACGTTATCCCCTACATTGTCGGCGATAACGGCCGGATTACGAGGGTCATCTTCAGGAATGCCCAGTTCTACTTTTCCTGTCAGGTCAGCGGATATATCTGCTGTTTTTGTGAAGATGCCGCCGCCTGCCTTGGCAAAAAGAGCCAGTGAGCTGGCACCGAAGGAAAAGCCCAATAGGATAGAGGCATCGCTCACCAACATCAGAACAGCTGCTACACCAAATAAGGAACAGCCTACAACGATAAGCCCCATGACGGCACCGCCGCGGAAGCCGATGAGGAAGGCGGGCCGGATTCCTTCCTGCGCCCCTTCAGCAGAACGACCATTGGAAAGGCTCGCAACCATGATACCGATTTTTCCGGCAATGGCGGAAAGAACGGTACCGGCCAGATAAGCAAGAGCCATGGATATGTTTGCCGCAATGCTTCCGGTCCATATGGGGGAAGGTAAAAATAATAAAATCAATGCAGCAACTACGGATGCAAAGATTGCCAGAAGCTTGTATTCGCGGCTCATAAAAGTGTTCGCACCTTTCTTGATCAGTGCGGCAACCTCAATAATTTTATCATTGGTGAGTGGCTGGCGTTTTACCCACAAATACAGGTAGGCTGCGTATGCAAACGCCAATGCGGCTGTCAAAAATGAAAGCCCGTAAAACAGTGATAAATGCTGCTCCATAGGAACCCCTCCTTAAATTTTTAACTATGTAATCATTGTATGCCCGTAAATAGGGAAGTTCAATGGAAAGCACGTTAAGAAAAGGTTAAGAAGTTTTTAAACTGTCTCATTGCAGGATTGTGAAAAACATTGTATTCTATGAACAAGAAGGATAACTTAGGAGGTACAGAATGAGTATTAAAAATGAACCTAAAATCCATAACCCGTTAATTGTTGCTATCCGCGAGCAACTGGAGCATCGTGCACTTTGGATGTATCTGCTTTGCGATGAAGCCCAAAAGAAAGGGCTGGCATCTGAGGATTATGCTCCGGAAGCCATTAAACGCTGCGGCCTGTATCAGGGGGCAAATCTTCGGAAAAAGGCTGGCGGAGGAGATTCCTTAAAGGGGCTTAAAAAGACTCTGTTCTCAAAATTTGCACAGTGGGTTTTTGAGATGGATATCAAACGCTGTACAGACGATAATCTGGATATTGATTTCCATTATTGTCCCCTTGTGAAGGCATGGCAGAAACAGGGCTGCTCTGACGAGGAAATTCGTACTCTTTGCGACCATGCCATGTGCGGAGACCGGGGCATTGCAGAAAGCTTCGGCTGCAGGCTGGACTTGCCGGCCACTATTGCAAGAGGAGATGATGTCTGTCAAATCCGTTTTGTGCGGGCAACGCAGCAGGATAATGACATAGAGGCCTTTACATTGGAGGAATAAAATGAGAGGACGCAGGCGTAGAAGGTATGAAATCGTATATCGGAGACTGGGAGCGGGAGAAGACTTAAGCCGGCGTCAGAGATATGGCAAAAAAAGAAGCAGGAAATGGTTAATATTCATAGGAATTGCTGTGGTAGTGGTGCTTTTTGCTGCCATTATCGGCTGTGGCTTTGCTTTCAGAAAAGCAAAGCCGGTGTCCGGAGAAGATGTGTCCGGAAATGTAGAGATACAGGCAGAGACCCAGACAGCAGGGAGCATTGGAGAGGCAGATATTTCGGCAACCGGCACTGCGGAGGGGACAGAGACAAACACAGACGTGGTCTGGGACTACAGCACAGATGACCGCCCCAAGGTAAAGGGCATTTATGTTACCGGTCCCATGGCGGGCAGTGGGGGCTTTGAGGAGCTGCTTACGTTAGTGGATGAGACAGAGCTGAATGCCATGGTTATCGATGTGAAGAATGACAATGGTGAAATTACCTATCAGATGGACCAGGAGACTGCCGCTTCCATGGGGGCCTGTATTAGTTACATAAGGGATATGGACGGCTTTATGAGCCGGTTGAAAGAGCACGGGGTCTATACCATTGCCAGAATCGTATGCTTTAAGGATCCATATCTGGCAAAGAATTATCCGGAACTGGCGTTGACAAAGCCTGACGGGACACCGGTTGTAGATGGGAATGGACTTGCCTGGGTGAATCCTTATGAAGAGGAAGTATGGGAATATCTGGTGGACGTGGCAAAGGCAGCAGCAGAAATGGGATTTGATGAGATACAGTTTGACTATGTGCGTTTCCCTATCGGCAGCGATGCAGAGGCCGCAGACTATGGCGTGGATATGGCGGTCTATACCAAACAGCAGGCGATTACCGGATTTTTAAACTATGCGGCAGAGGAACTGCATAGTGTAGGGGTTCCGGTGACTGCGGATGTATTCGGAACGATTATCGGCAGCCAGACGGATGTGGAGCAGGTAGGGCAGGATTACGCTGCTTTGGGCGAAGTCCTGGATGTTGTCTGTCCTATGGTGTATCCCTCTCATTACGGCAATAATGTATTTGGGCTGTCGGTGCCGGATGCCCAACCCTACGAGACGGTTTTTGCTGCTATGACAGGTTCTGCAGAGGTACTTGCGGCCATACCGGAAGAGCAGCGGGCGGTGGTTCGTCCCTGGCTGCAGGCATTTACCGCCACCTGGGTGGATGGGCATACTTCTTATGGAGGAGAGCAGATACGTGCCCAGATTCAGGCGGTCTATGATGCCGGATATGAAGAATGGATACTGTGGAATGCTTCCAACCGCTATTCGGAAGATGGGTTGCTGCTCGGAGAGCAATAGCCATTTAGGATACAGGAAAAGAAAGCGAAAGACAAGGAAAGTGTTATTCTAATGAAAAAGAGCAAATCGATACAACATTTATCAGAAATCCTAGACCAGCTGGATGCTTCTTACGGCACTACCAAAGAGGGCTTCCTGCATCAGAAAGACTGGCAGCTGCTTATGGCAATCATGCTCAGTGCCCAAAGCACGGACAAACAGGTGGATGAGGTGTTGCCTTCCCTGTGGGCGCAATTTCCTGCGCTGGAGGAACTGGAGAACGCTTCCACGGAGGCGGTAGAGCAGGCGATTAAATCCATCGGTCTCTATAAAAATAAAGCGAAGAACATGAAGCAGTGCTGTCATCAGCTACTTACAGAGTATGGCGGAAAAGTGCCGGATACCATAGAAGGACTTCTTACTCTGGCCGGAGTGGGGAGGAAGACTGCAACGCTGTTTTTAGCGGATGCCTATGGGATTCCTGGCGTTACGGTGGATACCCATGTGTTTCGCATTTCCCACCGTCTGGGTTGGGCGCAGGGCAAGAATCCGGTTCAGGTAGAGCAGGAGTTGATGCAGATTTTGCCCAAGGAGCACTGGAACCGGATCAATTTTCAATTGATTTATCATGGAAGAGAAATCTGCACTGCCAGAAAATGCCACTGTGACAGATGCATGCTGGAAAAATGGTGCGAGAAACTGTAAGCGTTTTTTCATAAAAGGAAATTATCAGGAGGAGCAACATGATTAGAGTAACCGTATGGAATGAATATAAACATGAAAGAGAAATTGAGGCAATTCGTCAGGTTTATCCGGAGGGCATCCATGCATGTATCGCAGGCTTCCTTGGGAGTGAGCAGGATTTCCAGGTGAGGACTGCTACCTTTGATATGGAGGAGCATGGGCTGACGGAAGAGGTGTTGCAGGATACGGATGTTCTGGTGTTCTGGAGCCATGCTCTTCAAAGGGAATTCTCCGATGAGGTGGCTGCCAGGGTACAGCGCCACGTGCTGGCGGGAATGGGGCTTGTTGCACTGCATTCCGCCCATTTCAGTAAGATTATGAAGCGGTTGCTTGGCACTTCCATGACATTGAAATGGCGGCACGATGACAGTGAGCGGCTCTGGTGTACTGCCCCCACCCATCCCATTGCAGCAGGAATTCCGGAAGTGATAGAAATTCCGGAGGAGGAAATGTATGGGGAATATTTCGATATTCCCAAACCGGATGACGTGGTCTTTATAGGAGGGTTCTCCGGCGGAGAGGTGTTCCGCAGTGGCTGTACCTTTACGAGGGGAATGGGAAAAATCTTTTATTTCCAGCCCGGGCATGAAGCAAATCCTACCTACCGGATGCCACAGATACAGCAGATTATCAAAAATGCAGTGCGGTTCTGTGCACCGGTAAGAAGTGACAGGAGTGACCTTACCTGCGTGCAGGTAAAGAAGGAAGGCTGATGCTTCGGATTGAGAGGTAAATATGAAAATTTCAGTATTTTATGACCATATTCTTCAGGCGGCAGAGCAGACGAAAAAGCCTGTTTTAGAACTGCTTAAGATGGCTCGGGACGCAGGTATAGAAGCAGTTGAAGTCCGTTTGGAAGCATTGCTTACGGAGGAGACTATCCCGGGGCTTTTGCAGGAAGCGGATCTGAAGATAAGCTGCATCTATGAATTTTATGAGATGGGAAATAAGGATGAGTCGGAGAAGGGAATGCAGCATATTGATATGGCGGCAAAGCTTTGCGCGGAAAGGATTCTTGTGGTTCCGGGCTTTTTGAAAAAGCTGGAGGCAGAGCGGATGCACCACTGCTGCAAAAGCTATGAGAGGACTGCGGCTTTTATGGAAAAAAATAGAAGCATTCAGAAAATGACGGCCAATCTTGCAAAACTGGTGAACTATGGAAAGCAGAAGGGTGTGACCGTTACCGTAGAAGATTTCGATGGCAGGACATCTCCTCTTTCCAGAATGTATGCTATAAAGTGGTTTCTTATCAGTGTGCCGGGACTTAAGTACACGCTGGATATGGGAAATTTTGTATACAGCGATGAGGATGTTTGCATAGCATGGGAGCTTTTACAGGATTATGTTGCACATGTACATTGTAAAGACCGCGGTGTGGATCCCGGGATGAAGCGCCGGAAGGGTGGATTGAATAAGGGACTTTTGCCGGTGGCAGCAGGGGACGGTTATCTGCCGATTGGGAGTTTGCTGCAAAAGCTGAAAAATCGTGGATATGACGGTTATCTTGCAATTGAGCATTTTGATGCGCCCAATCAGGAAAGCTGTATCAGGCGTTCTGCGGAATTTCTGGCAGGAAATCTTTAGGAACCTTCCTGTACAAAACGGAATGGATAAGGTATATTTTTTAGTATGAGAATGCATCACAAAAGAAAAGGGAGAGAAAGAGATGAGTCAACCAGAAAACAAAGGAGCAGAGTATGATTTTTATGGGAAGATTTCGTTAAAGAAAGCGATACCGTTAGGCCTGCAGCATGTGCTGGCAATGTTTGTAGGAAATCTGACTCCGATATTGATTATTACAGGGGCCTGTGGAATCGGGGCAGGGAGTGAATTTGCGGATATGCAGATTGCACTTCTGCAGAATGCTATGTGGGTTGCAGGAGTCGTAACACTGGTACAGTTATTTTCAATTGGTCCGGTAGGCGGTAAGGTACCGATTATCATGGGAACCAGTTCCGGGTTTATCGGTGTGTTCAACAGTGTGGCGAAAGTGATGGGAGGAGGCGTTCTGGCCTATGGAGCCATCATGTGTGCTTCGATAATAGGAGGTATTTTCGAAAGTGTTTTAGGCTTTCTTTTGAAACCATTGCGAAAATTTTTCCCGGCGGTCGTGACAGGTACTGTGGTATTGGCGATAGGGCTCTCTCTGATATCAGTAGGAGTAAATTCTTTCGGTGGTGGTAATACAGCCAAGGATTTCGGCTCGGTAGAAAATTTGCTGCTGGGTCTTGTCGTATTGGTGGTGATTGTAGCTGTAAAACATGGCGCAAAAGGTATCACCAGTGCATCAGCCATTTTAATTGGTATTATTGCAGGCTATGTTGTGGCAGCTGTTATGGGGCTGGTGCTTCATACCACAGCATTGGATGCAGAAGGTGTGGAATATACCAAGGCCTGGGTTCTCAATTGGGATAAGGTAGCGCAGGCAGACTGGATTTCCCTGCCGAGGCTGCTGCCGGTTAAGCCGGTTTTTGATTTGCGGGCAGTGCTGCCGGTTATGATTATGTTTATCGTGACGGCAGTGGAGACGGTTGGAGATATTTCCGGTGTGATGGAAGGCGGTATGGGACGCGAGGCAACTGATAAGGAGCTTTCCGGCGGCATTATCTGTGATGGGCTGGGATCCAGTCTGGCGGCTGTCTTTGGGGTGCTGCCGAATACATCCTTCAGCCAGAATGTGGGTCTGGTGACGATGACCAAAATCGTAAATCGTTTTGCATTGGCTGTCGGTGCCGTCTTTTTGATTTTGTGCGGACTGTTCCCTAAATTGGCAGCATTGATTTCCATTATGCCGCAGAGTGTGCTGGGTGGTGCTGCAGTCATGATGTTTTCTTCTATTGTAATCAGCGGTATTCAGCTGATTACGAAGGATACGCTTACTGCCAGAAATATCACGATTGTATCGGTAGCGCTTGGACTTGGCTACGGAATGGGAGCAAGTAATGGCATTCTGGCGAGCCTGCCTCAAGGGATACAACTGATTTTTGGCGGCTCAGGAATCGTGCCGGCAGCACTGGTAGCTATTGTGCTGAACATCGTACTGCCAAAAGAAAAAGGAGACCCATGTGAATAATATTTTGATTACGGGACAGCCGGGAAGTGGTAAATCCACCCTGGTGCGCCGACTGGTTCGGGAATTGCAGCAGGTACCCTATGGCTATTGCACCGTGCGCAGACATAAGTATATTGATAGGAAAATGGCATACTGGGGCTTTTGGATGACGGAACTGCCAGAGAAAAAGAGCAGGTGTGAGATTTCCAGAGTCTACCCGGGAAGCAGGCCGGAGTGCTTTGCAGAGGCATTCGAAACCTTTGGTGTCCGGTGCCTTTTGCGTGCGTTAGAGTTGACAAAACCCGGAGATTTAGTGATAATGGATGAGGTCGGCCGCTTTGAGGCAGCCGCCTTGCAGTTTCAAAAAGAAATTGACAGGGTGCTGGATTCAGATCGGCTGGTTCTTGCGGTATTAAAAAAGGAACCGATTCCTTTTCATGAGAAAATCAAGCAGAGGACCGATGCGATTTTGGTTGATTTGGATTTGCAGAATCGGGAAGAAGTATTGCAGGAAATATTGGAAAGGATTGAAAGATAATGAGTAGAATGAAAAATGGTAAAAGGATATTGTGCCTCCTTATGACAGTTCTGATGCTTGCAGGTATGCTGGCAGGCTGTGGTACTGCGAAGACAGAGTCACAGAATGGGAACACAGAAAGCACGGTAACAGAAACAGGCGCTATCACTGTTACAGATCAGATTGGCAGGGAGGTTACCCTGGATGCTCCCGCAGAGCGTTTGGTATCTTCTTATTATATTTCCACAGCATTGTTGATTGCCTTGGGATGTGAGGAGAAAATGGTAGGCATTGAGATGAAAGCGGATACCAGAGAGCTGTATAAGCTGGCAGCACCGCAGCTACTGGACCTGCCGGCAGTAGGCTCCGGCAAGGGTATCAATGTGGAGGAAACAGCGGCACTTAAGCCGGATTTGGTGATTATTCCGGCCAGATTGCAGGACAGTGTAGCATCTTTTGAAGAACTGGACATTCCGGTATTGGTAGTGAATCCCGAGACTCAGGAGGATTTTGAAGCCTGTGTGACGTTGTTGGCAGAAGTGACCGGTACATCGGAACGGGGAGCAGAGCTGTTAGCTTATTATCAGGATAAGATGGCAGAGGCAAAAAGCCTTACAGCAGATTTGGAAAAACCTGCTGTCTATCTGGCAGCAGGTTCCGGATACTTAAGTACCTGTACTTCCCAGATGTATCAGAATGATTTGATTGGTATGGCAGGCGGTCGCAATGTATCCGCAGAGCTTACGGATGGATACTGGTCGGAGGTGTCTCCTGAGCAGATACTTTCCTGGAATCCGGAATACATTTTTGCAGTGAACTATGCAGAATATTCCCTGGAGGATATTTTAAACGATTCTGCGCTGGCAGAGGTTTCTGCTGTGAAAGAAGGAAAGGTATATACATTCCCCTCCCAGATTGAAGCGTGGGATTATCCGACCCCTTCTTCTGTACTCGGGGTTTTGTGGCTGACTTACAAGCTTCACCCGGAGGTTTATTCTAAGGAACAGTATGTAGAAGAGGCGCAGGAATTTTACAAGACCTACTTTGACATTACTGTAACGGAGGAGCAGCTTGGACTTTAAGGCAGGATGCAGATAGTGTGATAAGCTTGAACTGTATTGCATATGAGGTATAAAATGAAACAAAAAAGGTTCTGGATTATGTTGGTGGTTTTAATAGGAAGTGTCCTTGTCACCTGCTGTATCGGGCGGTTTCCCTTAAGCCTTCGGGATATATGGGAAATTTGTGTCGGTACCATGGAGGAGGCAATCAAAAGGGATGTCTTTTTAAAAATCCGCCTTTCCAGAACCTTTTTTGTGGGTATGACCGGAGCTGCTCTGGCAATTGCAGGACTGGTATATCAGGAACTGTTTCAAAATCCCCTGGTTTCGCCGGATGTGCTGGGTGTGAGCAGTGGTGCCTGTGTGGGGGCAGTCGGTGCCATTTTGTTAGGAGGCAGTGCTTTACTCATACAGACATCTGCCATGGTTTTTGGTCTGCTTGCAGTTTTTTTGACAATTGCACTGTCCCGATTGATTGGACGACAGCAGGCAGTTAATATGATATTAGCAGGGATTGTGGTAAAAGCGGTGGCGGATGCTGTCATCATGGCCTTTAAATATCTGGCGGACCCTAACCGCCAGCTGCCTTCTATCGATTATTGGTTGATGGGAAGCTTTCATACTGTAAGATGGACGGAAGTTTTGATGGTGCTGCCGTTTTTTATCATATCGCTTTTACTGTTATGGTTGTTACGTTTTAAACTGCAGGTAATGTCTTTGGGGGAAGAAGAGGCAAAAAGCCTGGGTATTCCGGTGGAAGGACTACGGTTTTTCTGTATTCTTCTGGCTACGGTGCTGGTGGCGTCCAGTGTATCGGTAACGGGGGTAATATCCTGGGTAGGGCTTATTGTTCCCCATATGGTAAGATTTTTTACCGGACATAATCTGATGAAAAACTTTGGTATCTGCGGATGTGCCGGAGCCATTCTGATGATTTGGACGGATACATTGGCACGCTCTTTGTCTGCGGCAGAAATACCCATCAGCATCCTGACTTCCTTTATCGGTGCGGTTTTCCTGTTTTTTGTACTAATAAGGCGCAGGAGAAGGGGGGAAGCGGAGGTATGACAGAATATTTACAGGTACGGAATCTGCGTGTGTGGATTGGCAAGCGGGAAGTCATAAAGGATATTTCCTTTGCCTGCCAAACCGGAGTAACGGGGCTTCTGGGAAAAAACGGTGCCGGGAAGACGACACTGATGAAAGCGTTGTTACAGTTAGGGTATCGTCAGAGCGGACAAGTCAGCCTTGGGATGATGAAAAATCCGGATGACGTAGGAGCTGCTTCGGACAATGTTATCCTGTCTGATCTTTCAAGCCGGGAACGGGCGTGTTATCTGGCCTATGTACCTCAGGAATTGCATCCGTCTGTTCACTGCACGGTACTGGATTTCGTGGTTATGGGGCGTAATCCTTATTTGAAATGGATGCAGCAACCAAATGCTGCCGATTACAGGGCAGCAAAGGAGGCCCTCAACTTGTTGCAGATTGCCCATCTGAAAGACTGCTATATGGACCGGTTAAGCGGCGGGGAACGGAAAGCGGCCTATCTTGCCAGGGCAAGGGTGCAGCAGGCAAAGTGGATGCTTTTGGATGAACCGACCGCCGGATTGGACTTTGGACGGCAGCATCACTTTTTGGAACTATTGTCCGATTATGTCAAGAAAGAACGGTCGGGGGCAATTGTGAGCATTCATGATCCGTTGCTTGCCTATACCTATTGTGACCAGATTTTGGTCTTACAGGATGGAGGGCTGGCGGCCAACCTGCAAAAAAAGGATCCGGATTTTGAAAAGGCTTATAGCGGTCAGATAGAGCAACTGTATGGAAAAGAGGCATTTTTTGTAGATACACCGGTAGGAAAATCGATTGTATGGAGGAAGAAAACGATATGCTGAGGATAAAAGAATACGTGAAAGCGGAAAGTCTTAAGCAGGCTTATGAGCTGAACCAGAAGAAATCAAACTGTATCCTAGGCGGAATGCTGTGGTTAAAAATGGAAACCCGCAATGTACAGACAGCCATTGATCTGTCCGGCCTTGGGTTAGATAAGATAGAAGAAACGGAAGAGGAGTTTTCTATTGGCTGTATGGTGACGCTGCGACAGCTGGAAGAGGATGCGGGGCTGAACCGGTTTACGGACGGGGCAGTACGGGAAAGTGTGCGCAGTATCGTAGGTGTCCAGTTTCGTAATCTGGCTACGGTAGGAGGCAGTATTTTTGGCAGATTTGGATTTTCGGATGTGTTGACCATGTTTCTGGCGCTTGATACCTATGTAGAGCTTTATCATGGAGGCATCGTTCCACTACAGGAATTTGCAGCAGGCAAACGTGACCGGGATATTCTGGTACGCCTGATTGTGAAAAAGATGCCGGTGCGCTGTGTTTATCTGTCCCATCGAAATACGAAGACAGACTTCCCGGTGCTTACCTGTGCAGTTTCCGTGGATGGGAGAGGCGGCAGGGCTGTAGTGGGGGCAAGACCCGGCAGGGCGGTTTGTATCCCTATCGAAGAAGCTATGCTGGATGAACTGGGACTTGCGGAAACCGGTGTGGCAAGCGTGCAAAGTGGCGCAGGTGTGGTAGCGGGAGGCATGAAAGGTGATGCAGATATGACAGCGGATAGTGTGCTGGAAGAAGCAGCAGCGGCGCTTGCTGCCCGTGTGGTAACCGGTAGCAATATGCGCGCCAGTGCCGAGTATCGCAGTCTTTTGGCAAAAGTATTGATAAAAAGAGGATTGGCGGCTTTGACAGAAGGAAGGAGGTTTTCCTGATATGAAAATACAGTTACAATTAAATGGCAAAACAATAGAAGAGGAAATCAGCCCGGATATGCTGCTCATTGACCTGGTGCGGGCGCATGGCTGCTACAGTGTAAAGCGTGGCTGTGAAACCTCCAACTGTGGTCTGTGTACGGTATTTTTGAACGGAAAACCGGTGTTGTCCTGTTCTGTCCTGGCGGCACGTGCTGCAGGCTGTAGAGTGGAGACCCTGGAAGGACTTCAGAAAGAGGCTGAAGAGTTTGGAACTTTTATAGCCAATCAGGGTGCGGAGCAGTGTGGGTTCTGCAATCCGGGCATGATTATGAATGCTCTCGCTCTTTTTAGGGAAAATCCTGACCCCTCAGAGGAAGAAATCAAGGAATATCTGGCAGGCAATCTTTGCCGCTGTTCCGGTTATGAGGGCCAGTTGAGGGGGATATTACAATTTTTGGAATATAAGAAAGAAAAGGAGGCAGGAGGTGCGGTATGCAGGTAGTGGGACAACCGATACAAAAAAAGGATGCAATGGCATTAGTTACCGGCAAACCGGTCTTTACCGAGGATCTGGCACCAAAGAATTGCCTGGTGGTAAAGGTACTGAGGAGCCCTTATGCCAATGCGCACATTTTGTCAATCAATACGGAAATCGCAAAAAAGGTGCCGGGCATCGAAGCTGTTTATACCTGGGAGGATGTGCCGAATAACCGGTTTACCATGGCAGGACAGACGTATCCGGAGCCCAGCCCTTATGACCGCCTGATTTTGGACCGTCATGTACGCTATGTGGGAGACCCGGTGGCAATTGTAGCCGGAGAAAATGCAACCTGTGTGGATAAAGCTTTGCAGTTGATTAAGGTGGACTATGAGGTGCTGCCTGCTCTGTTGGATTTCAGGAAAGCAAAGGACAATGAAATCCTGGTGCATCCTGAGGACAACTGGAAAGCGCTCTGCGATGTGGGGGCAGATAATAAACGAAATCTTTGTGCCTGTGGAGAATCCCATGACGGGGACGTGGAAGCAGTGCTTCAGGATTGTGATGTAGTGGTAGAAGGTACTTATCATACAAAGGCAAATCAGCAGGCCATGATGGAGACCTTCCGTACGGTATGCTATATGGATGCTTATGGGCGGTTGAATGTGCTGAGTTCTACCCAGATAGTATTCCATGTACGTCGTATTCTTTCCAATGCCCTTGGTATCCCTAAGTCGAAAATTCGCGCTTTTAAGCCGAGGATTGGTGGTGGATTTGGAGCAAAGCAGACAGTGGTGGCGGAAATTTTTCCTGCTTTTGTAACATGGATGACAGGAAAGCCGTCAGAGATGATATTTACCAGGGAGGAGTCCCAGACAGCATCCACACCCCGGCATGAGATGGAAGTGACGGTGCGGATTGGCGCCATGAAGGACGGGCGCATTCGTGCGATAGATGTTTTCACTCTTTCCAATACCGGTGCTTACGGCGAACATGGTCCGACTACGGTAGGACTTTCGGGACATAAATCCATTCCACTTTATGGTTCCTTAGAGGCTCACCGCTTTGCTTATGAGGTGGTTTATACCAATGTGATGTCAGCGGGGGCCTATCGGGGATATGGTGCAACACAGGGTATCTTTGCGGTGGAGTCAGCCATTAACGAGTTGGCAAAGCGCCTTCACATGGACCCTGTGGCGCTGCGGGAACAGAACATGGTGCGGGAGGGACAAATCATGCCTGCCTACTATGGGGAAAAAGCGGAAAGCTGTGCGTTGAACCGTTGCCTGAAAAGAGCGGCGGACATGATTGGATGGAAAGAGAAATTTCCTTGCAGAGATATGGGTAACGGAAAGGTCAGAAGCGTCGGCGTGGCAATGGCCATGCAGGGCTCCGGTATTTCCGGTGTAGATGTCGGTTCCGCAACCATAAAGCTCAATGAGGATGGCAGTTATCTGCTTTCCATCGGCGCGGCGGATATGGGAACCGGCTGTGATACGATTTTGGCGCAGATGGCAGCGGAATGCATGGAGTGCTCTGTAGACCAGATTGTAGTATCCGGAGCAGATACTGATACCTCACCCTATGACTCTGGTTCCTACGCTTCCAGCACTACCTATGTGACAGGTCGCGCGGTGGAAAAAGCATGCGAAAAGCTGCAGCAAAGGATTGTAGCGGAAGGTGCGCGTATTTTGGAATGTCCGGCGGAGGAACTGGAATTTGAAGGAGACAAGGTAAAGAATTTGAAAACAGGCGGACAGGTGGCACTGACGCAGATAGCGGTAAGTTCTATGTGCGGCAGTACCAATGCCCTGCAGGCTACGGAAAGCAACAGTTCTCCGGTGTCCCCGCCTCCTTTTATGGCCGGTATGGTGGAAATTGAGCTGGACAAGGAAACCGGACACGTAGAAATATTGGATTATGCAGCGGTGGTGGACTGCGGTACTGTCATCAATCCCAATCTGGCAAGAGTGCAGGTGGAAGGAGGACTGGTGCAGGGAATCGGCATGACTCTGTATGAGGATGTCCAGTATTCGGAAAAAGGCAAGCTGCGCAACAATTCCTTCATGCAGTATAAGCTTCCGACTCGTCTGGATATGGGGAAACTGCGGGTGGAATTTGAAAGCAGCTTTGAACCTACCGGACCTTTTGGGGCAAAATCTATCGGAGAAATCGTCATCAATACGCCGGCACCGGCCCTGGCACATGCCATTGCCAATGCGACCGGCATATGGTTTAAAGAGCTTCCGATTACCAGTGAGAAAATAGCGATGGGGATAGCAAGGAAATGAAAGTAACCTGTATTTATCTGGCGGCTGGAAACAGTCGCCGGTTTGGTTCCAATAAATTATTTTATCAGGTAGAAGGAAAGCCTATGTACCTGCATCTGCTGGAACGGCTTGTGGCTGTCTGTGAAAGACACACTGACTGGGAGGTACTGGTGGTAACCCAATATCCTGAATTAATAGAAGCTGTAAAATGGTTGCCCGTGCGGACCGTTCTTTCTCATGACAGCGACAAAGGCATTTCCTATTCCATCAAAGCGGCGCTGGCTGAAGCAGAAGATGCAGAGGCTTATGCTTTTTTTGTGGCGGATCAGCCCTGCATGAGGGAGGAAACAGCGGAAGGCTTTTTACTGAAGATGGAGCAGAACAGTGCAAAACTGGGGTGTGTATGCCATAAGGGCTTGTCAGGCAATCCTGTCTGGTTTTTGAAGGAGTTTCGAAAAGAACTTTTGGCACTGACCGGAGACCGGGGCGGAAAGTGCGTGATAAAAGCCCATGCAGGTGAGGTCAGTTATTACGAAGTGGCAGATGCCGGGGAGCTTTGCGATATTGACAGACCGGCACCATAATGGAGGTTAATTATTGGATATAGAATCTGTCAGCCGTCAACATCCACATTGCGCGGAAGAGCCGCATAATCTGCCAGCAACTGAATCCCCGTAGCCCATACTGTTCCACCAGATTTAATTTCTCATTGATGCTGCGGGCATCCTCAAACCATACCTCATGACGAACAGGAGTGAAGCCGTCGGCGGCCACACCTTCATAATAAAAGTAGGGAGAGAGCGCTACATCATCAAACAGAATCGGCACACCATGCGCAATGGCAATCTGTACGGCCTCAATATTACCGATGGATGTCGCCTTGGATTCTCCCCGGATGAAGGGCAGAGCCCAGTCGTATCCGTAGTTGGGGACACCTAAATGTATCTTTTCGGCAGGGATGACCGTAAGGGCATATTCTACCACTTCACGGACTTTGTTTAAGGGGGCCACGGCCATAGGCGGGCCGTAGGTATAGCCCCACTCATACGTCATTAATAGCACATAATCCGCTACCTCTCCCAATCTTGCATAATCCTTCCCTTCATACAAAAGCCCCACCTGTGTATCGGAGGTCTTGGGGGCGAGTGCCACGGAAACAGGATAGCCCAGAGCGCTGATGCTCTGCTGCATGTAGGCCACAAAGTCCACGAAGGCTTCTCTGTCTGTAGCCAGGATATATTCAAAATCAATATCCAGCCCTTCAAAGCCACGCTCGGTAATCTGGACCACAATTTCATCCTTTAAGCGCCTGCGGGCATCCAGATTATTGACAATCTGCGTAATCAGATTGTTGTTGAACAGTCCATCCGGGCCAAGGGGGGTCAGGGTAAGTACAGGGGAAGAGCCGTAGGCGTTGGCCTGGGTAATCATAAAGGTATCGTCCAAAAGAGGAGGCACCAGAGAACCCTCCGGCGTAAAGCCGTAGGAAAAAACATAGAGATAGGACAGATAGGGAAGGGTTTCGTTAAGCACTTCTCTGTCTATAAATGGGTAGGCATAACCGCCGGTGTAAATGGCACGTTTTTCAGGTAAGATTTCTGTTTCTACGGACAGTAACAGCGACTGCCCAATTGCCAGGCTGTAGGGATAGGAAATCTGATTGTTGTAGAGAACAGTGGAAACGGGGATGCCGTAGGCAGTGGCGATACTGTCCACGGTATCACCGGCTTTTACGGTATAAATGAGCATGGTGGCACCGGCAGAATGGAAACTTAATTTAGTATATGAAATGCTGGGAATTATTCCACACTTTACACGCCAATAAAATTGCGTTAAAGTAATAAACAGTATTCATAGACAAAATAGAAGAAGACGGAGGACGAATACAATGATCCGTACAATAGCAGAACAAATTAAACAATATAAGAAGCCCTCTCTTTTAGCCCCACTGTTTGCCATGCTGGAGGTTGTAATGGAGGTGCTGATTCCCTATGTCATAGCAGCGATTGTGGATAAAGGGATTGCAACGGGCAATATGAAGGCTGTCTATACTTATGGTGCCATTATGCTGGTACTGGCCATGTTCAGTCTGCTTTTTGGCATTTTGGCCGGAAAATATGCAGCAGCAGCTTCGACGGGACTGGCATGTAATCTTCGTGACAGCATGTACGAGAATATCCAGCGTTTTTCTTTCTCAAATATTGACAAGTTCAGTACGGCAGGCCTTGTGACCCGCATGACGACGGATGTGACCAACCTGCAGAACGCCTATCAGATGGTGATCCGCATTGCAGTGCGAGCACCTCTTATGTTGATATGCAGTATGTGTATGTGCTTTTTCATCAATGCCAGAATGAGCATGATTTTTGTAGTGGCTATCATTTTTCTGGGAATATTCCTGTTTGGTATCATCGGTATTGTTACCAAAATCTTTGATAAGGTGTTTAAAAAGTATGATGATTTGAATGCCAGTGTGCAGGAGAATGTGACGGCTATCAGAGTGGTGAAATCCTATGTCAGGGAAAGCTATGAAAAAAAGAAATTTATGGATGCCTCCAACAATCTTTATAAGCTTTCTGTTAAGGCGGAAAGTATCCTAGCCTTTAACAGTCCGATTATGATGACCACCATATATGGCTGCGTGCTTGCCTTATCCTGGTTTGGTGCAAAATTTGTGGTGGCAGGGAATATGACCACCGGTGAACTGACCTCCATGTTCAGTTATATTATGGGCATATTGATGTCGTTAATGATGCTGTCCATGATTTTTGTTATGCTGACGATGAGCATGGCCAGTGTCAGACGTATTGTGGAGGTACTGAAGGAAGAGCCGGATTTGAAGAATGCAGCATATCCCATTCGGGAAGTAAACGACGGCAGCATAGACTTTAATCAGGTGTCTTTTGCGTACAAACAGGGCAGTGACAAGGAAACCTTAAAAGAGATTGACCTGCATATCAAATCGGGAGAAACCATTGGAATCATCGGCGGAACCGGCTGCGGCAAAACCAGCCTGGTGGCACTTATCAGCCGCTTATATGACGTGACGGAGGGCAGTGTCTGTGTGGGTGGACGTGATGTCAGGGAATATGACATGGAGGTGCTTCGTGACAACGTGGCAGTGGTGTTACAGAAAAATGTGCTGTTTTCCGGTACGATTTTAGAAAACCTGCGCTGGGGCAAGGAGGATGCCACTGAGGAGGAATGCCGTCAGGCCTGTCTGCAGGCGTGTGCGGATGAATTTATACAACAGCTTCCGGACAAATATAATACTTATATTGAACAGGGTGGTACTAACGTATCGGGCGGACAGAAGCAGCGGCTTTGTATTGCCAGGGCCCTTTTGAAAAAACCGAAGATACTGATTCTGGATGACTCCACCAGCGCGGTGGATACGGCCACGGATGCCAAAATCAGAAGGGCTTTTGCAGAGAGCATACCCGGGACCACCAAGATTATTATTGCACAGAGGATTTCCAGCGTGCAGGATGCTGACAGGATTCTGGTGTTGGATGGGGGCAGAATAAACGGTCTGGGAACCCATGAAGAACTGATTGCCACCAATGAGATTTACCGGGAAATTTACGACACCCAGATAAAGGGTGGCGGAGATTTTGACGAAGCGGCAGGAGGTGAAAACTGATGAAAAGGGTATTACAATATGTATTGAAATATTATAAAGGCTCTTTCTTTGTCGTAGTTTTGTGTATTTTGATTGCTGCTTTGGCGAATTTAAAGGGACTGACCTTTATCCAGACTTTGATTGACGACTACATTACTCCCATGGTGGAGAGCGGCAATCCGGATTTTGGCGGACTGGCTATGGCATTAGGAAAGCTGGCAGGGTATCTTGCCGTCGGTGTGCTGTGTTCCTATATTTATAACCGCATTATGGTAAATGTAGGGCAGGGAACCATGCGCAATCTCAGGGACGAATTGTTCCAGCACATGGAATCCTTACCCATCAAATATTTTGATACCCATGCACATGGGGATATCATGTCTGTTTACACTAACGATGTGGATACGCTGCGGCAGGTAATCAGCCAAAGCATCCCGCAGACAATCAACTCTGCGATTACCATTGTCAGCGTATTTGTTGGCATGATTACCATGAATATTCCGTTGACAATCGTATCACTGGTTATGGTAGCGGTTATGCTGTTTGCCACAAAAAGGCTGGGAGGAAAGGCCGGATACTATTTTGGTGCCCAGCAGGCGGATTTAGGCCGGGTCAATGGATATATTGAAGAAATGATGGAGGGGCAGAAGGTAGTAAAAGTCTTCTGCCATGAGGAGAAGAGCCTTCAAGATTTTCGTTTCATAAATGAGAAGCTTCGGGACAGTGCAGACAATGCCAATAAATTTGCCAATATTATGATGCCTGTCAACGGCAATATTGGCAATATCAGTTATGTGCTCTGTGCAGTAATTGGTGCTATTCTGGCATTGAACGGCTATGCGGGGTTGACACTGGGTACCTTGATTGCTTTCTTGAGCCTGAACAGGAATTTTTCCCAGCCTATTACCCAGATCAGCCAGCAGTTAAATTCCATTGTGATGGCTCAGGCCGGCGCGAACAGGGTGTTTGAACTGATGGATGCAGAGCCGGAAACAGACGACGGCTATGTGGAGCTTGTCAATGCGAAAAAGACAGCAGATGGCACCCTTAAAGAGGTACCGGAGAGAACAGGTCTTTGGGCCTGGAAGCATCCCCACAAGGCAGATGGAACGGTTACGTATACGGAACTGACAGGGGATGTGGTGTTTGATGATGTGGATTTCGGATATGATGAGAAGAAGATGGTATTGCACAATATCAAAATGTTTGCAACGCCCGGGCAGAAAATTGCTTTTGTGGGAAGCACCGGTGCGGGCAAGACGACGATTACCAACCTGATTAACCGGTTCTATGATATCCAGGACGGTAAAATCCGCTACGATGGCATCAATGTCAACAAGATTAAGAAGGCAGACCTGCGCCGTTCCTTGGGGATAGTTTTGCAGGATACCCATTTGTTTACCGGTACGGTCATGGAAAATATCCGTTACGGCAGGCTGGATGCCACGGATGAAGAGTGTATTGCAGCAGCAAAGCTGGCCAATGCAGACGATTTTATTACCAGACTGCCGGATGGATATCAGACTCTTCTTACCGGAGACGGCAGCAACTTAAGTCAGGGGCAGCGGCAGCTTCTTGCTATAGCCAGGGCAGCCGTAGCAGATCCGCCGGTACTCATCCTGGATGAAGCTACCTCCTCTATTGACACTCGTACGGAAAAACTGGTGCAGCAGGGAATGGACCGTCTGATGCAGGGCAGGACTACCTTTGTCATCGCACACCGGCTTTCCACTATCCAGAATGCAGACTGCATCATGGTTATGGAACAGGGCCGCATTATAGAAAGAGGAAACCATGAGGAACTGATTGCTGCAAAAGGCAGGTATTACCAGTTGTACACCGGCAATTTCGCATCATAAATATACCCGGAAAGGAGTCACCTATGGCAGACGCAAACGACGCAAAAATTGAAAAACTGGCAGCAGATGTCCTGCGTCTGGCCAGAGACACCATCATGGTGCAGCTCCGCTTTTTAGATGCTGCCATGGGAAGACTTGCGCTGGTATCCAAGCCCGGTATCGCCTGCGTCATGACGGATGGCACCAATATCTATTACGATAGCGTATATCTGTTAAAGGCATATCAGAAAGAACCGGCAGCAGTTCCCAGAATGTATCTGCACATGCTGCTACACTGTATCTTTCATCATCAGTTCGGTTATGGCAGGCTGGAACAGGAGCTGTGGGACCTGGCGGTGGATGTGGCAGTGGAGGAGACCATTCTCGGCATGGAGCTGCCGGGCTTTTCTCTAAGCAGGGATGAAGAGGCAAAGCAGCTCTTAGGGCGGTTAAAGTTACAGGTGCCGGTACTCACGGCAGAGAAACTGTATCGGTATTTCAGGGTCAATTCCCCTTCCTCAGACTATCAGAAGAATTTGATCAGGCTTTTTAAAGTGGACAGGCATGAAAGCTGGAAACAGCGGGAGGTGCTGGAGATGTCCCAGGCGGACTGGAAGAAAATCAGCGAGCGGGTGAAGGCCGATTTAAAATCCTTTTCCAACGGAAAAACGGGGGAGGAAAATCTGGAAAAGAACCTGACGGAGGCCACAAGGGATCGTTACGACTATGGGGCGCTTTTGCAGAAGTTCGTGGTCATGGGGGAGGATATCACGCCCAGTGAGGATGAATTTGACTATATCTACTATACCTACGGGCTTTCCCGGTATGGGAACATGCCACTGATTGAGCCGCTGGAATATAAGGAAACGAAGAAAATAAAGGAATTCGTCATAGCCCTGGATACCTCCGCCTCCTGCAGGGGACCTATCGTAAAGGGGTTTTTAAATAAAACCTATTCCCTGTTAAAGAGCGCCGAGAATTTTTTTACTAAAATCAATGTCCATATTGTCCAGTGTGACAACGAGGTGCGAAGTGACACGAAAATCACCTGTGATGAGGATTTCAACGCTTTTTTGGTGGAAGGAAAGCTGACCGGATTCGGTTCCACCGACTTTCGCCCGGTTTTTTCCTATGTGGATGATTTGATAAAAAACGGGGAATTTGATAATTTAAAAGGACTGATTTATTTTACGGACGGTTTTGGGGTATACCCGGAAAAAATGCCGGACTATGATGTGGTTTTTGCCTTCTTAAATGAAGATGAGGGCAGGCCGCCTCTGCCGGTCTGGGCAATCAAGGCAATTATAGAGGAAGAAGAATTGGAGAAGGAAGCATTATGAATATCAAACAGGCAAAGGACTATATTAAGGACTCCGTAAGGATTTATCTAAAAAAAGACGAGGACGGTGAGTACCGAATTCCGGTGATGCGCCAGCGCCCAATTTTTCTGCTGGGAGCGCCCGGTATCGGCAAGACTGCTATTATGGAGCAGATAGCTCAGGAACTGCACATTGCACTGGTTTCCTATTCCATGACCCATCATACCAGACAGTCCGCGCTGGGACTGCCCTTTATCAGCCACAAGGAGTACGAAGGCATGGAGTATGATGTGTCGGAGTACAC
>JBJFCM010000282.1:0-4648 GCA_051888955.1 Lachnospiraceae bacterium
ATCTCATTATTGAGGGTATTCAGGTTGTCAGTGATGCCGCCGGAGCGGTCACCGGAGGCCTTGGCCATATTATCAATGTGCACCGTGGCATCATCCCCAAATTTCTCCAATGCGGCAAGGTAACTCTCTATGTCCTGGTCACTGGGAATACTATCCTTGATATCATTCTGAATTTCATCTTTGACGTTGTTGTCGATATTGTTCTTGATATTTTCCACTGTCGTATCATCCACAATATTCTGAAGACTATCCCCACCACTGACCGTTACATCGGGCACATCCACAGGTACATCCTCCGTTACCTCCTCATTTCCCTTCTCCGCATCCCGTATATCCGCCCAATCATTGTTTAAAGTCTTCAGGTTCTGATTGAGACCGGTCAACTCATTGTTGTAGATATACCACAATTCATTTGCCGTTCCGGTAAGATTGCCGGCTGCCGAAGAGACGTTTTTCAAATTTCCTGACAGTGCTTTGGCAAGTGTGGAAGCCTGCTTTCCGTAGCTGCTTATGTCCTGATGCGCCGCATCCAGAAGCTCTATCAATTTATCTGTTTCCCGGTCTAACTCCTGCAGTTTATCGCTGAGATATTGTATCTCCAAAAAGGGCTCCATCTGCCCTGCGATGCCGCCTACATCTTTTCGCCCCAATATATGACCGGTGTTGGTACAGTTCTGCAAATATCCCTGATGCAGGCGACCCACAATACCGCCCACATTATATCCCACGTGGCTGTACCCGACGGTTCCGGAATTGGTACAATAATAAATCTTGCCGTCAGAGATGCCTGCAATACCGCCGCTGTCCGTGTGCGCCGCCACATTGTCCGTGCTGTTCAAATTCTCAATATTTTCAATGGTGAAGTCCTCCAGATCATAGGACACTTCTGTACTGTAGGTATTGATATCTCCCGCATTGCTGCAGTTATTTAGTGTTCCGTGGTTACTGCCCGTAATACCGCCTGTGGAATGATTGCCGCTCACAGCAGCATCCGAGCTGCACCTTCTGATTTCACCTGTGGACTCATTCACACCGGCAATGCCGCCTACCTCACTGTCGCCTGCGATATGTCCGGAAAAGGTACAGTTGTATAGCTTTCCATAGTTAATACCGACGATACCGCCCACCTGACTCTGGCTGCCGTCCGGTACGACCCTGCCCTGCACATGCAGATTGCGGACGATACCGCCTTCCTGCACATAGCGGAAAAGGCCGACTGCCGACCCCTGGCGGGTGATTTCCAGATTAGAAATGGTATATCCGTTTCCCTCAAAAATCCCTCCGAAGCTGGGAATGCAGATGTCCGTCTGCTCCTGCAGGGTAATGTCGGCATTCAGTTTTACCATTTTATCGCAGGACCAGGTATCGAGCCGGCACTGCTCTGCCAAGGCCAGTAACTCCTCCTCCGAAGCAATCTCAATAACCGTATAATCCGACTCCTGTTTCTGCTCTTTTTCCGTACCTGAAATGTATTCCCCATAAGAGGTATATTTCGTTTCTGCCAATACCACCAGAGGTGTCTGCACCACCAAAGCGATGCCCAATACCGCTATCATCCATCTACTGTTCTTCATCTGCATTCACCTCGCTCTCTTCAATCATCGTTTCCTCATCTCCCGCCTGCTGCACAATGTCCTTGGGCCTTACGACCGCCCCCATCTCACCTTCAATGAGACCGGTAAACTCCCCATCGATGACACCGTTTACATAGCCTCTGATATGGCCGGACATACGGATGCGGCCACTGGCAGGCAGGGGCTTTGCCATGTCTCTCTTCAAGGTAAATGCCGTCTTTTCAATGATGATATCGCCGACTAACAGGGTCTGCGGCAGTACCAGCAGCACCAGCGCAATAGAAGTCAGGGTACCACGCCCCAACGCCAGACCGATGGCTGCGACCACGGCATTGGTGGAAACATTGCTGATGATAAATCCTGCTGCCACCAGCATGGAACCGCTGGTAACGATGGTGGGGAACGCCTGGTTTAGGGTCTCCACAATCGCCTTTTTAATCGGCATATAGGTCTTTAAATCCATATAGCGGCTGGTGATAACGATAGCATAGTCAATGGTAGCGCCCATCTGGATTGCGGACACCACCAGATAGCCCAGGAAGTATACCTGCTCTCCCAACAGATACGGCAGGGAGAAGTTCATCCAGATACTTCCCTGGATTGTCAATACCAGCAGCACCGGCAAACCGGCGGACTGGAAGGTAAACAACAGGATGATCATAACAAAAAGTGCCGTCAGCACAGTGATAATCGTATTATCTGTGGCAAAGGAAGAACACAGGTCTTTATCGCTGGTGGAGTTGCCTACCAGATAGATGTCCTCTTCATTATAATATCTTGCAACCACACTTCGAATTCGATCCAATGTAGCATAAGTCTCTTCTCCTTCTACCGGCACATTCAATTCCAGTACGAAACGGCTGCAATCCTCTCCCAAAAGCTGATTTTTCGCGATGCTGATCTGGGAATAGGCATCCGTCAGAGTTTCCTCCAGATCCTCATCCAGCGTAATATTTCCATCCTCTTTCTGGTCATAGATAAAAAGGAACATGTCAATCAAAGGCACCTTGTACTCGCTGACATTGTCAATCAGCGCACCATAGTTGCTCTGATCGATGGCATATGCTGTATACAAAAGATCCGCTACCTCCACATCCAGATCAATCAGCTCCGAAAATTCTCTGGGGGAAAGCGCTTCCGTCAGCATATACCCATCGATGGCCTCAATATTGGCCAGTCCCATACAGGAATCCACCTCCGGCATATTGGAAAGCACCTTCAGTACCTGTGCTTCCTTCTCGTAATCTCCGTTAGGTACGATTACCGCCAATTGGTTGATGGTTCCAAACTCCTGATTGACCATGCTGACGGAAAACTTATTTTCACTCATGCTCTTGGACGTTAAGGTGCTCACATCATATACGTAGTCTGCTTTGCTCGACAAGAAGAAAGAGGCGATAACAGCGACTACCATAAGCGGTGGCATGATATAACGTGTATGTACACAGAACTTGCCTACCGCTGTAATCTTCGGCACAAAGCTCTTGTGATGGGTATTGTCAATTGCCTTAGAGAAGGTGAGCAGCAGTCCCGGCATCAGGAAGAACACCGATATCAGGCTTAAGACAATCGCTTTGGCCAGAATGATGCCCATATCATAACCGATTCGAAACTGCATGAACATCATGGCCACCATGCCGGACACAGTGGTCAGGGAGCTGGAGGAAATCTCCGGAATAGCCTTGCTCAGTGCCACAATAACAGCCTCCCTGGCATCCTTGTCCTCATGCTCCTCCATGAAACGATGGGCCAGAATGATTGCATAGTCCACCGCCAGTGCCAATTGCAGCACCACCGCAATGGAATTGGTAACAAAGCTGATGGTTCCGAACCAGTAGTTGGTACCCTTATTCAAAATAGCTGCTACGATAAACGTAGTCAGATAGACCGGAATCTCCGCATAGGTAGTGGAAGTAAAAAGCAGCACCGCCACGATAACTACCGCCGCCAGCAACAGAATGATAATCATATCCTTGTTCAGGTCATCGGCATCTCTCTCCTCCTGCCCGATATCGGAAGAATAGTACACATCATAATCCGACAATTCCTCCAATACAGCAGCAAGATATTCCTGGGTAGCTTCCTCGTCCGACTCCCCGTCAAAGGTAACGGAAAACAGCGCCTCCATATTATGATAGTGCTCCTTACTATCATCAAAATCCAGCATGCTGACGCCTTCCATATTCTCAATATGCTCCGCCAGCTTTTCGGCTTCCTCATAGGTCACGTTGCACACCATGATCCGGGCAGTACCGTAAGTAATAAACTGCTCATCCATCAAATCTATGCCCTGTCTTGTCTCTGTGGTATCAGGCAGATAGGTGGTCAAATCGTTGTTGACCTTTACCTTATTCATGGACAGAATGCTGAAAATAATCAGCACAATGAATATCAGATAAAAACCCTTCCTTTTATCCACTATTAAGGTGGCAAGCTTCATCATAAAGGAATCGTCTTTCTTTTTGTTTTCCATATAGCTCCTCTTTCTACCTTTTTTCATTCGTTATTTGTATCATTGTCTTTTATTCAACAATTGTTGATTTTCTTATAGGAAAATATTATAATTAGAAACAATAAAAAGACAATATGCATTTTCTCTACATCTGTATTTTAGTGAACACTTTTTGCTGTTAATGTTGATAATTTATAAAAACTTTAGAATGGAGCAAATGTCATGGCACAGGAAAAAATAGACCGCAGAGTCCGCAAAACCCGCGCCCTTCTGCTACAGGGCTTAATTCAACTAATGAATGAAAAGGATATTAAAGACATTTCCGTCAAAGAGCTTTCCGACCTGGTGGATATCAACAGAGGCACCTTCTACCTTCACTATAATGATATCTACGACATGCTGGATAAAGTGGAAGATGAATTATTCCAGGAGTTCAACGAAATTCTGGACCGCGACCTGACTGACAAAGCTCTGATTATGTCTTCCAGGACAACCCTGATGGACATCTTTTCCTTTCTGGAAAAACACCGCGATATCGCAAAAGTAATGTTAGGTCCTCACGGCGACCTGGCCTTTGTAAACCGGTTGAAGGAGCTGGTAAAAGAACGCCTGCGCCATATTT
>JBJFCM010000283.1:0-4571 GCA_051888955.1 Lachnospiraceae bacterium
GTGAAACTGATAAAATGGGAGATTATGAGAAAGGGTTGGTTAAATAATGAGTTTAGAGGGAAAAAAGGTAGGAATCGCGATTACCGGTTCCTTTTGTACTTTTGACAATATATGGAGAGAATTGCAGAACCTGGTGGATGCAGGAGCCGATGTGTATACTATTTTTTCCGAGGCAGCACAGAGCATAGAGAGCAGGTTTGGTAATCCGGAGGAATTTTTAAAGAAAGCAGAGGAAATCACCGGCAGGAGAGCGATACTCAATATTGGGGATGCGGAGCCTATCGGTCCTACCGGCTTTCTGGATATACTGGCTATTTTACCATGCACCGGGAATACGGCTGCAAAGCTGGCGAACGGTATTACGGATACGCCGGTGCTGATGGGAGCTAAAGCGCATCTGCGAAACGGGAAACCGTTGGTGATTTCTATTTCTACCAATGACGGGTTGGGAATGAATATGAAAAATATAGGACTTTTGTTAAATGCCAAGAATATTTATTTTGTACCCTTCGGACAGGACAATGCGGAAAAGAAACCCAATTCTCTGATTGCGCACACCAGGCTCCTGCTACCGACTCTGGAGATGGCGCTTGCGCATAAACAACTCCAGCCTGTGCTGGAGGCATTTTAGTATGTGTGGGATAGCCGGGTTTTGTGATTTCACGGCGGATTACAGGGCAGCAGAGCCGGCATGGTTTTCCGTACTTGAAAAAATGAACCGGGTGCAGAAGCACAGGGGACCGGATGAAGAGGGCATCAGCCTGAACAGCCATTGCGGGCTGGCGCATGTGAGGCTTTCTGTTTTGGATCTGCATACAGGGCATCAACCCATGATGAGGCAGTGGGGAACAGGAGTCAGTACTATTGTTTTTAATGGGGAAATCTATAATATGCAGGAACTGAAAGAGGAACTTACAGCAGAAGGCATGGATTTTTATACCACCAGCGATACGGAGGTGCTTCTGGCAGGGTATTTATTGTACGGAAGCAGCTTTGTGGAAAGGCTGAACGGTATTTTTGCCTGCGCTATCTGGGATGAGGGGGAGCAGAAACTGCTGCTGTTTCGGGACAGAGCAGGTATCAAACCGCTCTTTTTTACCAGACTACAGGATACCTTTGTTTTTTCTTCTGAAATAAAGGGGATTTTACAGTTTCCTAAGGTGGAAGCCGCGGTGGACAGAGAAGGACTGTGCGAAATATTTGGCTTGGGACCGGCCAAGACACCGGGCAAAGGTGTGTGGAAGGATATTTCGGAGGTGCTGCCGGGGCATTGTATGGAAGTGAGGAAAGAGGGAGTGAGGGATTATCCCTATTGGAAACTGACCAGCCATCCCCATGAGGATTCCTATAAGGAAACGGTGGAGAAGACGGAGTATCTGGTTACGGATGCGGTAAAAAAGCAGATGCTTTCCGATGTGCCAATCTGCACTTTTTTATCGGGAGGCCTGGACAGCAGCCTTGTATCAGCAATCTGTAGCGCGGAGCTTAAAAAAAAAGATAGGCAGCTAGATACCTACTCCTTTGACTTTGTGGACAATGGAATCAATTTTCAGGCAAATGATTTCCAACCCTCCCAGGATAGGCCGTATGCTGCGCTCATGAGTGCCTTTGCCGGTACGAATCACCGGTATCTGGAATGTGCCAATACCGAACTGTATCAGTATCTGTTTGAGGCGGTGGAGGCCAGGGATTTACCCTGTATGGCGGATGTGGAAGCTTCCTTGCTGTATTTTTGTGACAAGGTGGCTTCCCGGCACAAGGTAGTGCTGACCGGAGAGTGCGCAGATGAAATCTTCGGCGGGTATCCATGGTTTCATAAAACAGAATGTTTTCAGGCAGAGTGTTTTCCCTGGGCCATGGACTTTACCTCCAGGACGCAGCTGCTAAAGGAAGAGGTTTTGCGAGAGCTTCCTTTAGAGGAGTATGCCCGTGCCGCCTATGAAAAGACTATAGCGGAAACGCCGGTGCTCTATGGAGAAAGTGGGGAAGAGCAGCGCAGACGGGAAATATCTTATCTTAATTTGAAATGGTTTATGCAGACTTTGCTTGACAGGATGGACAGAACCAGCATGCACACAGGGCTGGAAGCGAGAGTTCCGTTTGCAGACCACCGGATCATAGAATACCTGTTTAATGTTCCCTGGGAGATGAAGTGTCCTAATGGTGTGGTGAAGGGCCTGCTGCGCGATGCCGGTAAAAATTATCTGCCGGAGGAGATATTATATCGTAAAAAGAGTCCCTATCCCAAGACCTATGACCCCGCTTACGAGGCGCTTTTAAAGAGCAGGGTCCGGGAACTGCTGGAGGATTCCAATGCACCGATTATGACCCTGATAGATAAAAAGAAGGTAGAAGGCTTCCTTACCACACCATCCGATTACGGACGCCCTTTCTATGGCCAGCTCATGGCAGGACCACAGCTTTTGGCCTATATCCTGCAGGTAAATTACTGGCTTGCACATTATCATATATCAATAAAATAAAGGAAACACTTGCCATAATCCCAAAATCCATATATTATAATGTGAGAAGAAAATTTGTGTTGCTTTTTTGGCTGCACATGGAGGATACCATGGAAAAAATATTGGATTTGATTTCAAAAGAAATGCAAAGCGGGTTTGAAAAGGCCGGATATGCGCCGGAGCTTGGAAGAGTGACCCTTTCCAACAGACCCGATTTGTGTGAATATCAGTGCAACGGCGCGATGGCCGGTGCAAAGCAGTATAAGAAGGCTCCCATCATGATTGCAAATGATGTGGCTGCCGTATTGCAGGACAGTCCCGTATTTTCAGAAGTCAGTGCGGTCGCACCGGGGTTTCTGAACCTGAAGGTACGGGAAAGCTTCCTGACCGATTATTTAAAGAAGATGGAATCCGATGCAAAATTCGGTCTGGATATGCCGAAGCATCCGAAGAAGATCGTGATTGATTACGGCGGCCCCAATATTGCAAAGCCCCTTCATGTAGGACATCTTCGCTCTGCGGTTATCGGGGAAAGCATCAAGCGGATTCTGCGTTACTGTGGTCATGAGGTAATCGGGGACGTGCATCTGGGAGACTGGGGTCTGCCGTTAGGTCTGGTCATCACCGAATTGCGGGAGCGTCAGCCGGATTTGGTATATTTCGATGAAAGTTATACCGGGGAATATCCCACAGAGGCACCTTTCACTATTTCAGAGCTGGAGGAGCTTTATCCGACGGCCAGCAAAAAGAGCAAAGAGGATGCGGCATATAAGGCAAAAGCCATGGAAGTTACCTTTAAGATGCAGAGTGGAGTCAGAGGCTATCGTGCTATCTGGAAGCATATTCTGAATGTGTCTGTGGCAGACTTAAAGAAGAACTATGCGGGCCTGAACGTGGATTTTGACTTGTGGAAGGGCGAATCCGATGTCCATGACTTGATTCCTGACATGGTGGCATATATGAAGGAAGAGGGCTATGCCCATGAAAGCGAGGGTGCTCTGGTAGTCGATGTAAAGGAAGAGACCGATACCAAGGAAATTCCTCCTTGCATGATTTTGAAATCTGACGGTGCAGCCTTATATAATACAACGGACCTGGCAACTATTTTAGAGCGTATGAATACTCTGCACCCGGATGAAATTATCTACCTGACGGACAAGCGGCAGGAGCTTTACTTTGAGCAGGTATTCCGCTGTGCGAGAAAGACGAAGCTGGTGAAGCCGGAAACGGAGCTTAAATGGCTGGGCTTCGGCACTATGAACGGCAAGGATGGCAAGCCCTTTAAGACTCGTGACGGCGGTGTTATGCGCTTAGAGGTGCTGGTAAAGGAAACTACTGACGAGATGTACCGCAAGATTACGGAAAACAGGGAGATGTCTGCCGAAGAAGCAGCAAGGACGGCACAGATTATTGCTCTTTCCGCATTAAAGTACGGTGATTTGTCCAATCAGGCATCTAAGGACTATATTTTCGATATTGACCGTTTCACTTCCTTTGAAGGAGATACCGGTCCCTATATCCTGTATACGATTGTGCGTATCAAGTCCATTCTCACCAAGTATAAGGAGCAGGGCGGTTCTCTGGCTGAACTGGAGCTTAGGGATGCATGCAGCGAATCGGAGAAGGAACTGGTGATGCTGCTTACCGCATTCAACGCCGCTATGGAAAGCGCCTGTGCAGAAATTGCGCCGCACAAAGTATGTGCTTACATCTACGATTTGGCTAACGCCTTTAACCGGTTCTACCATGAAACCAAGATTCTTACCGAGGAGAATGAAGAGAAAAAAGCCGGATTTATCGCACTTTTGGTGCTTACCAGGGATATCCTGGAGACCTGTATCGATGTGCTTGGATTCTCCGCTCCGGAAAGAATGTAAAAAAGTGTTGTAAAAATAAAAAAAGCTATTGACAAATTGTGCCTGTTTAGGATACAATAGCAAAGTCGGTTGTGACATGGGGTCTTAGCTCAGCTGGGAGAGCATCTGCCTTACAAGCAGAGGGTCATAGGTTCGAGCCCTATAGGCCCCATAGATTTACCGAATTGCATATGGATATGGCGAGATAGCTCAGTTGGCTAGAGCACGCGGTTCATACCCGCGGTGTCGAGGG
>JBJFCM010000284.1:0-22134 GCA_051888955.1 Lachnospiraceae bacterium
AAAATCTCATTCTTGAAAATAGGAAGAAAACGCCGTATGCTAGTATAGCGTTCCCAAATGAGACAAAATACCAGAGGATGGAAAAAATATGAAACAGAATGCAAAAATTTTGATTATAAAATTGATAAGATTCTTTGCGGGGCTGGCCATTATCCAGCTGGCAGTTGCCGCCTTTTTGCAGATAGGCATCGGTTCCGATTCCTTTACCGTATTTACACAGGGACTATCTAAAGTGCTCCACATCAGTGTGGGAATGGGCAATCTTCTGCTGACCTTTGTGCTTTTACTGATTGTTTTCTGGATGGACAGGTCCCAGATTAAATTTGGTATGGTGCTGGCAGTTGCCTTTGCCGGTGTTATTCTAAACGGCATGACAAAGCTGGTGAGCCTTTTCATGCCGGCAAATCCTTCTCTGCCTCTTGCGATTGCAGAGTGTGTGATTGCCTGTATGGTGGTATCCATCGGCTTTCCCTTGTTAAAATCCGCAAATATCGGTGTGGCGCCTAACGATGCCCTCTACCTGGCCATTGTGCGCAAGACCGGAAGACCCTATGGATTAGTCAGGGTTTGTGTGGACGCTTTTTATCTGGTGCTGGGCTTTTTCTGCGGCGGTGTCATCGGCATTGGTACAATTATCTGTGTGGTGGCTATCGGTCCCATGATGCAGTTCGTGATGAACCATCTGATTAAGCAGCCGGAGGAATGATAATGGTATTCGCTGAGCAGGTATCAAAAAATATTACTGCTGCCAAAGAACCTGAGAATTTAATAGGGCTTTACACCCTCCAGGCTTTTCATTATAATGTATAACATGGTGAAAGGGTGTTAGAAGAGTAAAGAAAGGTGATATTCATGAAAAGTGAAAAAGTAAAGAAGCTTGCTTTAGCAGCTATGTTTTTAGCAATCGGACTGCTTCTGCCGTTTTTGACGGGGCAGATTCCGCAGTTTGGGAAGATGCTTTTGCCGATGCATATTCCCGTGCTTTTATGCGGCCTCATTTGCGGGTGGCAATATGGGCTGATAGTGGGATTTATCACACCGCTTCTGCGCTCGGTGCTCTTTGGTATGCCGATATTGTTCCCTACGGCGGTTTCCATGGCTTTTGAGCTTATGACCTACGGGTTTGTCATTGGTTTTCTGTATGAGCACTCCCGCTGGAAATGTATCGTTGCCCTGTACCGTTGTCTGATTATCTCCATGCTCAGCGGAAGGGCGGTATACGGAATCGTGCAGATGATTCTCTTAGGGGTAGGGGCGGATGGTTTTACCATGAAAGCTTTTCTGGCATCCGCATTTTTCAATGCGATTCCGGGTATCATCCTGCAGCTGGTATTGATTCCTGCTATCATGCTGGCATTAAACAAAACCGGTCTTGTACCGTTCCATCAACATAAGCATAAGGAAGTGGCAGCCTGTGACAAAAAAGGATAACTGTGGAAGCAGTAGTAATCTCATAACAGAGCGTGTAGAACTGCTCCTGAAAGAAAAGCAATCTGTTCTCGTGGCGATTGACGGACGGTGTGCTTCCGGCAAAACAACACTTTCTGCCGCCCTGCGGGAACAGCTGTCCTGTGAAATCATCCATATGGATGATTTCTTTTTGCCGCCTGAAAAGCGGACCCAAGAGCGATTTAAGGTGCCTGGCGGGAATGTGGATCATGAACGTTTTCTGGAAGAGGTGATGCTGCCGTTGACATCACATCAGAACTTTTCTTATCGCCCTTACGACTGCCATACCCAGTCACCAAAGGAGCCGGTTTTCGTGGCCAGCAACAGGATTACTGTCATAGAGGGTGCCTATTCCTGCCATCCGGCACTGTGGGATTATTACGATTTACATATATTTCTGGATATTGATAAGAATAGGCAGATGGAGAGAATTCTTCTTCGAAATGGCAGCACGGAGGCTGCCCGTTTCAAAGAGAAATGGATTCCTTTGGAGGAAGCCTATTTTAAAGCTTTTCAGATCAAGGAAAGATGTGAATTGTGTCTCGACGGATCATTTTTTCTCGAGCTTACTTAGATAGCGATATATGGTGGCTTCGGAACAGCTTAGGCGTTTGGCAGTTTCACTGACAGAGCCTTTGACGCGGAAGAAGCCCATTTCACTTAGGTTCTCCACAACAGACATTTTTTCTGACTGCGTCAGGCGTTCCAATGGAATGGAAGGATCGGGAACACATATGGAAATTGCCTGATTAAGACGCTCGGACAGAGAATTGGTAAAGTTTTCGTTAATGGGAAGTTTGCCTGAGGCTTCTGTGTTTTCAAGGGCGGTTTCAGGGAGCAGACTTTTCACATTCTGGGTTATAGAAGCCAACTCTTTATAAATCTTCGTTAATTCGTCAGAATTCTCCGCACTAATATTGATGCAGAACATTCCAATTAAGCGTTCTTCATAAACAATAAAAAAAGAAGAGGAAACCAAATGCCTGCCATTGGATAATCCGGTATAGTTACATACAAACGGCTCTTTTTTCCAACGTTCTTCCTGTATAAAAGCCAAAGCAAGATCGGTAATCGGCGCATTGACCTGTCTGCCGCTGTTATGGCCGTTTTCAATGGCAGTAATACACCGATATTCCGGCCGCAGATCCAAAAGAGCGAACTCATGGTTGCTGTCAAAAACATGTGACAAAAAAACGGTAAGTTGTTTGTATTGCTCTAAAATGATATTCTCGATAGTGTCCATATTGACTCCCCATACATGAAAAAAGATAATGAAAAATTATTACGATGCAAAAAATATATTATAATATTAGGGGATATAGGGTGTTTCGTCAATAATAAAGTGAATTCTTTTTTTGATTTTACAATTTATTTTTAGAAAAAAATGAATTATGGACAAATTGTTCAAAAAAATTACTAAAATCGACAAAATAATGTACATAATAAGAAATTATTATTGAAGTGAGAAAAAAGTATTGACACAAAAAAATAAAACTGCTATAGTGTGACCTAACAATTAAAGAGCCAAGCAGACAAAGGCGTTATTCCAAAGTTGGAATAGCGCTTTTTTCATAGAAAAATTCTAGGAAAAGGATGCGTCAAGGCACTTTGTATTTCGCAGAAACAGAGATTTGGAAAGGAAGGCAGAATAGATGAGTCAGGAAAAAACAGTAATGTTTGACAGAAATACATTGGTAAAGCTGATTGTACCCATGGTAATTGAACAGGTATTGTCTGTGGCAGTCGGTATGGCAGATATGATTATGGTATCCGGTGCAGGTGAGGAAGCAGTGTCCGGCATTTCCCTGGTGAATTCCATAAATGTATTGCTGATTATGGCATTTGCGGCTATGGCTTCCGGTGGTTCCGTTGTAGTGGCACAGCTTTTGGGAAGCGGAGACAAAGAAAAAGCATGCAAAGGTGCCAACCAGCAGATGATGATCTGTATCCTGCTTTCTACAGCGATGATGGTGATTGCACTTGTTTTTAATAAAAGTATTCTTTCTCTGATATACGGCAGTGTAGAGGAACAAGTCATGAGCAATGCCATCACCTACTTTTATATCGTTGCACTTTCGTTTCCGTTTCTGGCAATTTACAATGCCGGTGCTGCACTTTTCAGGGTTATGAAAAATTCCCATATTTCCATGATTATGTCGGTGATTATGAACGTAATCAATGTAGTAGGAAACTATATCTGCATTTTCCATCTTAAAATGGGGGTAGCCGGGGTGGCTTATCCTACCTTGATTTCCAGAATGGTTGCGGCGATGGTATTGCTGGTTTTGATCAGAAATGAAAAGCTGCCGGTTCATATTGATAAATATCTGCGGTTTGGCTGGGACAGTGAAATGCTGAAAAATATTATGAGAATTGGTATTCCGCAAAGCCTGGAAAACAGCATGTTTCAAATCGGTAAGCTGCTGACGCAAAGTCTGATTTCCAGCTTTGGCACAGCAGCCATTGCAGCAAATGCCTGCGCCAGTACAGTGGAGATGTTGGCAGATATTCCCGGTTCGGCTATGGGGCTGGCATTGGTTACCATTGTGGGTCAATGTGTAGGTGCCGGCGAGTACAGGCAGGCCAGAAAATATACAGGAAAGCTTCTGAAAGTAACATACCTATTCATGATTATTTTGAATGTGATACTGCTTCTCTTGGCAAGAAATATTGCAGGCTGGTATAACCTGACAGAGCTGGGCACCCATTACGCAGTACAGCTGATTGTATACCACAGTATCTGCAGCATGTTGATTTGGCCGCTGGCCTTTACACTGGCCAATGCTTTGAGAAGCGCCGGAGATGCAAAGTTTACTATGACGACCAGCATTATTTCCATGTGGGTATTCCGTATCGCTTTAGCATATGTCATTGCCAAGGGCTTCAACATGGGAGTGTTGGGTGTCTGGATTGCAATGACCATTGACTGGGCTGTGAGAGCAATTCTCAATGTGATTCGTTTCAGGGGCAATAAATGGGAAACCAAGTCCGTAGTAAAAATAAAAGAAATAGAACAGGCTGCCTAATTCTGAAGGGAGGAAAAGAGATGAAAATAGGAGTTGTACAATCGGGTTCCATGGGAGGAGCATACGGAAAGAAATATGACGATGCTTTTTTTGCGAACCTTTGGAAGGAGAATCTGACGGATAAGCTGAAACCGGAGGATGAACTGGTATGGCTGGATTTTGGGGCATTGCGGGATTTTGACAAGGGTGCGGCCGACTTCGATGCCATTATCGGCGCATGGATTGTAGATGATATGCTGAATGAGGAAGTGCTAAGCAGGCATCCCAATCTGAAATATGTGTCTACATTGTCCCATGGCTTTGGAAGAATCGATTCGGAAGTATGCAGGAAGCATGGGCTTACCGTCACCAATACCATTTACGGAGATGTGACAATTGCACAGTACGCCATGGCGCTGCTTCTGGATATCTGCCACAATGTAGGCTTGAATGATGACTATTATAAGCATAAAAAGTGGCTGCCGGAAAATCAGGGAAAGAGGCTCCTGGCACTGACACCTCAGATTGAACTGTATGAAAAGACCATGGGTATCATCGGTCTTGGCAATATCGGTTTTTGGACGGCAAAAATGGCAGCAGGCTTTGGCATGAAAGTCATTGCTTACAGCAGGCATAAAAAAGAAGGAGAAAAATACGATTTCATTGAACAGGTCAGTTTGGATGAACTGTTAGAGAGAAGTGACGTAATTTCCGTTCACTGCCCGCTTACGGAAGAAACCAGAAATCTGATCGATAAGAGTGCTTTCGACAAGATGAAAGAGGGCGTTATTCTGATTAATACTGCCAGAGGAGCTATTATTGATGAACCGGCTTTGGTGGATGCATTAAACAGCGGAAAAGTATATGCGGCAGGTCTGGATGTGGTAGCGGGAGAACCCTTAAGCGAGCCCTGTGAGCTGATGAGCTGTCCCAATACAAAGATGACGGAGCATATCGCCTGGGCGCCGGTAGAATCAAGAATTCGTAGCATCAAGATAGCATGCCAGAACTTTTTGAACTGGAAGGATGGTCATCCCACCAGCGTAGTAAGTTAGGATATTGTCTTACATAAATAATAGAAAACAGGAGGAACAAAAGATGGAAGTAAAGAGTTTATTGTGCACAACCTTAAGGGAGAAACCGGAAACCATGCGTGCCAGCAGAAGGATGGGAAATATAGATTTCAGCAAGTTGATTCACATGGGGCTGAATGAAAACGTTTTTGGTATGTCCCCCAAAGCAGTAGAAGCTATGAAAGAGGTGGCAGAATCCGGTAACTATTATGCGGACTGGCTGCAGAAGGACTTAAAGACAGCGATTGCAGAACACTACGATGTGGCTTATGAAAATATCGTAACAGGCTGTGGTTCCAGTGCATTGACGGATGCTTTAGGGGTAGCTTTTTTAGAACCCGGTGATGAATTGTTGCTCTGTATGCCTACCTTCCCTGCCATTATCGATACGGCACAGACGAATGGAGCAAAACCGGTCATCATTCCGTTAAAAGAAGATTTGACCTATGACCTGGACGGACTTCTGGCTGCTATCAATGAACATACCAAGATGGTTTATATCTGCAATCCCAACAATCCTACCGGTACCTATGTGGGAAAGGATGCCTTGATGGAGTTTGCAAGGAAGTGTCCGGACCATGTTGTGCAGGTATATGATGAGGCCTACATTGAATTTGCGGAAGCGCCTGACTGTGTGGAGATGGTGGAAGCCATGAAGGAGTTAAAGGACAAACCGATTGTCCTGCTCAAAACCTTTTCCAAATTCTATGCCATGGCAGGTGTCCGGGTAGGATACATTCTGGCCCAGCCGGAGATTATTGAATGGCTCTCTAAGTGTGGAACACAGTTTGCTGTTTCTAAGATGTCTCAGGCCGGTGCAGCTGCTGCCATGAGAGATACGGAACATGGTGCCTATGTAAAAGCTGAAGTCGCAAAATCCCGTAAATATCTCCAGGATGAATTGAAAAAGCTGGACTGCAAGGTATATGACTCGCAGACGAACTTTATTTTCTTTGATCCGCATGTAGACCCCCAGGAGGTATTCATGAAAATGATGGAAAAGGGAATCATGATGAGTGCGCAGGCAGGAGCAAACCGTGTATCCATTCACAATATGGAGATGTGTGAGCTTTATATTAAATATTTAACAGAGATTCTGGAAGAGCTGAGAAAATAGGCTTTTACATAAGGGATGACAGAAAGGTGGAATGGGAATGAAAAATTATGTGATTACAATTGCAAGAGGTTTTGGCTCAGGAGGAAAAGCATTAGGGATGAGATTGGCAGACGAACTTGGTATTGCCTGCTATGAGAACAGGATTTTGGCACTGGCATCCAAAATGACAGGGAAAGAAACGGCAGAACTGATTGAAATTGATGAGAAGCTGAGAAAAGGTTCCCTGCATGCCTTGCTTCGTAAGATTCCCGGAAGAACAGAGCCTACGGCAGTGGAAAAGAAATTCGAATCAGATGAAGAAATCTTCCAGTGTCAGTGCAACATTATACGCCATCTGGCGAGAACGGAATCCTGTATCATCGTGGGAAAATGTGCCGACTATGTACTGAAGGATTTTGACAATGTTGTCAGTTTGTATATTGAAGCACCCAGGGCTTACTGTCTGAAAAGAATTACCAGAAGGATGAACGTGGACGAGGAAGAAGCGGCCAAATTAATTGAGAAAACGGATAAATACCGGGCAGATTACTACAAGTATTATACCGGAGGAAATTATTGGACCAATCCCGTCAACTACGATATGACCTTCAACATGGACCGTGTGGGTGAAGACAGGTGTGTTGCCATCATTAAAGAATATTTAAAACTCACATTTGGCGAGGATGTTCTGATGCAGAAGCAGGATGCATCCCCTAATCTGTATACTTTTGCAGAAGATAAAAAATGAGGGAGGAATGGAAATGGTTAAATATTGTCTGAAACGAATCGCTATGGCTGCGGTTACCATATTAATGATTATTATCATCCTGTTTTTCCTGCTGCAGCTGATGCCGGGCTCTCCATTCAATAATGAGAGGTTGTCAGAAGAGCAAAAGCTTGTTCTGGAAGAAAAATACGGATTGGACAAGTCCATGCCGGAGCAGATTTTGATTTACATAAAGAATATGCTGACAGGCGACTTTGGTGTTTCCTATAACATTCAGCAGAATTATCCGGTGGCAAGCCTTTTGGCGAACCGTTTTCCAATCACAATCCGTATCGGTATCCAGGCATTTGTGATAGGTGTTATTTTCGGTTTGATTTTAGGTGTTGTGTCTGCATTGCACCATAATGGGTTCTTAGACACCGGAACAACGATATTTGCCATGATTGGCTCCAGTATTCCTTCCCATGTAGTGGCATTGGCGCTGTTGTTCTTCCTGGCATTTAAGCTTGGATGGTTTCCGCTTACCTATGACTCCGGAAATCCCTTTTTATCCTCTATTCTGCCTACCCTGGCACTGGCTATCTCTCCTATGGCCATGACTGCCAGATTTACCAGAAATGAGATGATTGAGGTCATGGGTTCCGAGTATATCCTTTTAGCTGAGACAAAAGGTATGAAAAGACTTCATGTGATTATCGTACATGGGTTAAAGAACACATTGGTTCCGCTGATTACGACTATGGGTCCGATGCTGATGGCGCTGCTCACCGGAAGTACCGTTTGCGAGCAGATATTCTCCATTCCGGGAATCGGTTCCCTGTTTATCAAGGCCATCCAGTCAAACGACTATAATATCGTCATTACGCTGGCATTTATCTTCAGCGCCATGTATATCGGCATTATACTTGTGATCGATATCCTCTATGGCATTATCGACCCGAGAATCCGTTTGTCAGGAGGTAAAAAATAATGGCTAATAATACAAGATATTCTTTTGCAGGCAATAACGGTATTTATAAAGAAGATTCCTTCAGCTCTATTCCCTCCTGGAAGGAAACGATGATTATCTTTTGCAAGAATAAGGGCGCTGTGATAGGTCTCCTTTTCGTTTTGGTCTTGGTTGTTCTGGCAATCTGGGGACCTACCATGAATGAGTACACCTACGATTATATGCAGGTGGACCGCCAGAACCTTCCGCCCAGGATACCGGGATTGGAGAAGCTTGGCATCTTTGACGGCACTATGAACGGAATAAATATGTACGAGCTGAAAGGGTGTACGGATGAATACTTCTGGTTCGGTACAGATACTCTGGGCAGGGATCTATTTACCCGGTTTTGCCAGGGCACCCGTATTTCCCTGATTGTAGCAGTCATCAGCGCATTCCTGGATTTGATTATCGGCGTTACCTATGGCTTGATATCCGGTTACTATGGTGGAAAAGTAGACTTTGTTATGCAGCGTATCATTGAGATCATCAATGGTATCCCCAGTCTGGTAGTGGTATCTCTGCTGGTGGTAATCATGAAACCGGGGCTTGCCTCCATTATCGTGGCAATGGCTATTTCAGGATGGATCGGTATGAGCAGACTGGTTCGTGCCAACACACTGCGGTTAAAGGAAAGCGAACATATTATGGCATCCATGACATTGGGAACAAAGACACCTGTCATCCTGTTTCGGGAGATTTTTCCGAACCTGCTAAGCTCAGTTATCGTCATGGCTATGATGTCCGTGCCGGGGGCAATCTTTATGGAATCCTTCCTCTCCTTTGTGGGATTGGGTATTCCGGCACCACAGGCTTCTTTGGGCAGCCTGATCAGCGACGGTTATAATCACATGTTGATGTATCCTTATCAACTGGCAATTCCGGCAGTATTCTTCGGTATACTTATGATTTCCCTAAATCTGGTAGGTGACGGATTGCGGGATGCACTCGATCCGAAACAGAAGCAGGCATAGGAGGGCAGCGCTATGGAAGGATTAAAAGAAAAAGAAGTCGTATTGGATGTAAAAGATGTATCGGTTTCCTTTAAGACAAACGTAGGTATGTTAAATGCCATCCGTGGTGTAAATTTTACCCTACATAGAGGTGAAACTGTTGCGATCGTAGGAGAATCGGGAAGCGGAAAATCCGTTACCGTAAAAGCTGTTATGGGCATCAAGAGTTCCAATGAAAAAATCAATACCGGAGAAATCCTGTATACCTACGAAGAGAACGGAGAGAAAAGAACCGTAGACCTGTTGAAATTCTCCAAGAAGGAAATGGTAGAAAAGTACAATGGAAAGCATATCGCAATGGTGTTCCAGGACCCTATGACAGCATTAAATCCCCTGCTTACCATCGGTTATCAGCTCACAGAGGGCATGATGAAGCATTTAAATATGGATAAAAAGGAAGCATGGGCGAAGGGGGAAGAACTGCTTGCAGAGGTCGGTATCCCCAATCCGAAGCTGACCATGAAAAATTATCCCCATCAGCTGTCAGGTGGCATGAGGCAGAGAGTGGTCATTGCGATTGCTATCTCCTGTGACCCGGATATTTTAATCTGTGATGAACCGACTACAGCACTGGATGTGACCATTCAGGCGAAAATTCTGGAGTTGATTCAGGACATGCAGAAAAAACGTAATATTTCCGTTATTTACATCACCCATGACTTGGGTGTTGTGGCCAAGGTTGCCGATTATGTGGCCGTTATGTATGCAGGAAAGATAGTGGAAAGGGGCACGGCATATGAATTGTATTTTGAACCCAGACATCCCTATACATGGGGACTGCTTTTAGCAATGCCGGATTTAAATACCACAGAAGACAGGCTGTATGCTATCCCGGGCACTCCTCCCAACCTGCTTAAGAAGATAATCGGTGATGCATTTGCTCCTCGTAATGCATTTGCTCTGAATATTGATTTTGAGGAGGAGCCGCCGGTATATAAAATCAGTGAGACCCATGAAGTCAGCTCCTGGCTGGAGCACCCTGATGCACCAAAGGTAGAAATGCCGGAAGCTCTTGTGAGGCGTATTGCCCGTATGACCGGTACAGCAAATTAGAAAGGTGGGCTTGCGAATGAACGAGAAAAACAGTAATATGCCTCTTTTGGAGGTTCGTGGACTGAAGCAGTATTTTGAAATAGACAGAAAACATACAGTAAAAGCGGTGGATGATGTCAGCTTTACAGTAGAAAAAGGAACCACCTTCGGGCTGGTAGGAGAATCGGGAAGCGGAAAATCCACAATCGGTCGTTCCATCATACGTCTTTATGACCCTACTGCCGGTGAAGTTTATCTGGATGGTAAGGAGATTTCGGGAAAGCTGACTGCGGAGAAAAAGCATTACCTGACCACAAAGATGCAGATGATTTTTCAGGACCCGATGGCCAGCCTTAATCCCAGGAAAAAGGTTATTGATATCGTAGCGGAAGGTTTGGATGCCAATCACTTATATAAAGATAAGAAGGAAAGAGAAGAAAAGGTATACGCGATTTTAGAGCGTGTGGGTCTGAACCATGAGCAGGCCAACCGTTATCCTCACATGTTTTCAGGGGGACAGAGGCAACGTATCGGTATTGCCAGGGCCATGATTATGGAGCCGGAAATCATTATTGCAGATGAATGTATCAGTGCACTGGATGTTTCCATTCAGGCGCAGGTGGTCAACATCATGAAAGAATTGCAGGAGGAGCGGGGACTGACCTACGTCTTCATTGCGCACGACCTGGCGATGGTCAAATATATTTCCGACTATATAGGCGTTATTCATCTGGGACATTTTGTGGAAATGGGAAGGAAAGATGAGATATTTGATCATCCGGTACATCCTTATACGAAATCGCTGCTGTCTGCAATCCCGGAGCCAAATCCTTTAACAGAACCTACCAGAAAGTCTGTATCCTACGATAAAAATGCCGAAGGAGTGGATTATACCAAGGGGAAGAAGAATTTTCTGACCAAGACCCACATGGTACTGGCAACGGAAGAAGAGTTGGCGAAATGGAATGCCTGAAATTCAGGCTTTATCCAAATATATAAGAAGAGGAGAGATGTATTATGAAAAAGAACATTTTGAGAAAGTCACTATCAGCCCTGCTGGCAGCAGCCCTGGTGTTTGGCCTGACTGCATGCGGCAGCCAAAGCACCGGAACAAGCAGTACCGGAACAAGCAGTTCTTCGACTGCATCCGGTAGTGAGAGCACCGTTTCCGAAGCTGCGGGAGAAACCATTGATTTGAAGTATGCTTTAGGTGAGGAATTGAATTCCCTGGATCCTAACTATAATTATTCCGCCACCAGTATGGGAATGATTATGAATACAAATGAGGGTCTGTACAAATATGGTGCAGACGGCAATATCGGCCTTGGTCTTGCATCGGACGTGCAGATCAGTGAAGATGGCTGTACCTATACCTTTACCATTCGGGATGATGCCTATTGGTCAAACGGAGATCCGGTCACGGCAAATGATTTTTATTATAGCTGGAGAAGACTGGCCAATCCTGAAAACGGTTGTGTTTATGCATATATGCTGATTACGGCGGGCGTTAAGAATGCCATGGAAGTTATCTACGGAGGCGGCAACCTGGACGATCTGGGCATCAGCGCTCCTGATGACAGAACCTTTATTGTAGAACTGGATGCTCCCAGGTCTTATTTCTCAGAGCTGTTGGCGCAGGGAACCTATTTCATGCCGGTCAACCAGAAGTTCTGTGAGGAATGTGGTGACCAGTTTATGCTGGATATGGATCATTCCATCTACTGCGGACCTTTTGTAATGAGTGAGTGGGAAGTAGGTGGTACTACCTATACACTGGTTAAGAATGAAAGTTACTATGATGCTGGTAGCGTTACTACCAATTCCATTCACTATACTTTACTCACCGATGCACAGGCAAAAATCCTTGCCTGGGAAAGCGGAGAGCTGGATCAGGTGCTGCTGACAGGCGACTATATTGCTATGTACAAGGATGACCCGGCACTGGTACAGCGTGCTTATGCAGGTATGTTCTTCATTTCCTTCAATACGGAAAATGAATACCTGTCCAACAAGAATTTGAGACTTGCCATCAGCACGGCCATTGACAAACAGCCTATCGTGGACAGCATTCTGTGCGACGGTTCCACTGCTGCAGACTATATTATTCCCGCTAATTTTGCTAAAGACTCTAAGGGAGTATTTTACCGTGACAATGCCGGCAACCCGACATACAACAGTTATGATTTAACAAAGGCTGCTGAGTACTGGGAGGCAGCCAAATCGGAACTGGGTACCGATGCTATTACCTTGGAGTTGCTGTATAATGAAGACAGTTCGCTGGCATCTGTAGCAGCCTATATTCAGTCACAATTACAGTCCAATCTTCCCGGACTTACCGTAGAGCTTCGTTGTACGACTTATAACCAGAGACTTGCCGATATGGGCAATGGCGACTACGACATGGGCATTACCCGCTGGTATGCAGACTATCAGGATGCAGCCACTTATCTGGATATGTGGATTGAGGGTTCCAACTTAAACTACGGCAGATGGTACAATGCAGAATACAATGAAATGTACAAGCAGGTGGTAGGGGAACTGGCGCTGGATGAGGAAGCCAGAATCGCCACTCAGGCTGAAATGGAGAAAATCTTCCTAGAGGACGGTGCAGTATGTCCTTTGTATCAGGTATCCTTTATGTATCTGGAAAATCCTGATTATACCTTTGTTACCACACCCAGTGGTCTGACCTTGAGCAAATACGGTCAGTGGGCAAATAAATAATATAATCAAAAAATGGAACATCTGCCGTTATATTACGGCAGGTGTTCTATGCATTGTCAGAAAAGAGGAGGATTATCATGAAATACGATTTTACAACAGTGCCCAATCGCAGAAATACCGGAAGCAGTAAATGGAAGGCCATGTATCAGGAAAACCCGAATGTGGACCCGGATGTGGTGCCCTTATCTTCTGCAGATATGGAGTTTTTTAATGCACCGGAGATTACGAAAGGATTACAGGACTATGTGGGAAGGATGGTGCTTGGATATACCGACCCCACGGATGCTTACTATGATGCAGTGGTCAATTGGATGAAAACGAGACATGGATATGATATCAAAAAGGAGTGGATAGAGCTCTCTCCCGGTGTGGTACCCGCTTTCAGCATGCTGATTGATGCCTGTACGGAGCCCGGGGACGGAGTGCTGCTTATGACGCCTGTTTATTATCCTATGAGTATGAGTATTAAATCCCGAGGCAGAAGGCTGGTAGAGAATCCGCTGCTGCTTACGGAGGATGGCTATAAGATCGACTTTGAGGATCTGGAGGCAAAGGCGGCAGACCCCGGCGTCAAAGCACTGCTGTTCTGCAGTCCCCACAATCCCGTTGGCAGGGTCTGGACCAGGGAAGAACTGACAAAGATTATGGACATCTGCCTCCGTAACCATGTCTTTGTGATAGATGATGAGATACATAATGATCTGATTATGCCGGGATATGAACATACTGTCATGGCTACTTTGTCTGAAGAAGCGGCTATGAACTGTGCAGTCTGTACGGCACCGAGCAAATCCTTCAACCTGGCAGGGCTTCAGTGCTCCAATATCATTATTGCAGACCCGGTGAAAAAAGCAGCCTTCTTTGCGGAAAAGCTGAAGAACTTAGGGATATCTTTAAATGCAATTGCTTATGAAGGCTGTCGTCTGGCTTATACTGAGTGCGGGGAGTGGTTGAATCAGTGTATTCAGGTCGTTCATGAAAATGCAGAGTACATCAAAGCCTTTATGGCGGAAAAGCTGCCGGAGATAAAAGTATTTCCGTTGGAAGGGACCTATTTACTCTGGGCAGATTTCCGTGCATGGGGAATGACACATTTGGAATTAAAGAAGTTCATGGTGGAGGAAGCACAAATTTTCACGGACGAAGGTTATATGTTCGGTGATGGAGGAAGAGGCTTTGAACGATTCAATCTTGCCTGTCCCACTTCCGTCATTGTGGCTACGATGGACAGATTATATAAAGCAATTACGAAGCGGCGTGAGATATGGGAACGAGAAGGGAAGCCGGAGCATACGGCATTAAAGACAGGGGAAAAACTACCGGAATTTACTTATATGACTCCTTATGGAGAAGAGAGCAGTGTATCCTTTGGGAAGGATGGTAAGAAGACCGTTCTTCTGTTCAGCCGTTACTACTCCTGTGGACTTTGCCAGCAGACTATTGCTGAGCTACAGGAAAAGTATGACCTGATACGGGAGAAGGGCGCAGAGGTCAAAGTAGTCATGCAGTCCACACCGGAAAGCATCCGGGAAGCACTGGGCGATACCAATCCTTATCCCTTTACGTTTATCTGCGACCCGGAACAGAAATTGTACAAGCGGTTTGAAGTGTTTCCCGCCGATCCGATGGATATGGTCGGAAGTATCAATATGAAAGAAATGCTTATGGCGCTGGCTGCGGCTCCTAAGGATGCTCCCGAGCCGGAGGGAAACCAGCTTCAGTTACCGGCTGCTTTTATCCTGGATAGTAACGGCATTGTTCTGTACGCAGATTATGCTAAGACCATGGATGGACTTCCGTCTGTGGAGAAACTGAGCGCTTTGTTGGGTTAAGTAAAATGGTTAAGAATTTTGGTTAAGAGGAGGCACTAAAGTATGTACCCCTATATTGACATGCATTGTGATACACTGTTGCGAAGCCTTTTGGAGGGGAGCAACTCTATCTATGACGGCGACGGAATGCAGAGCATAAAGCAAATGAAGGAGGGTGGGCAACTATGTCAGTTTTTTGCCATCTTTTTCCCGCCCCGGAATATGCCGGTAAAGGATCCTAAATTTGTCCTGCCGCCGGATGAAGCTTTTTTTCAGATACTTGTGCAGAATCTGAAAACAGAAGTAAATGCCCACGCGGATATTATCCTGATGGCCTATCAATATGAGGATATTATTGCCAATCAGAAGGCCGGGAAAATGTCAGCCATTCTGACGGTGGAGGATGGCAGGATGGTAAACGGGGAGATGGATAAACTGGTATTTATGTATGAAGCAGGAGTACGTGCCATTTCCCTGACCTGGAACGGGACCAATTGCTTTGGTTTTCCTAATTCTAAGGAGAAAGAGATTATGGAATCAGGTCTGACTCCTTTCGGGAAAGAGGCTTTGGAACTGATGAATGATCTTGGAATTCTGATAGACGTATCCCATCTGTCGGACGGCGGCTTTTTTGATGTTGCAAAAATCAGCAAAAAGCCGTTTGTAGCAACCCACTCCAATTGCCGTGCGCTGACACCCCATACCCGGAATCTGACAGATGAGATGATAAAGCTGTTAGCTCAAAAAGGCGGCGTTGCCGGCTTAAACTTCGGACCGGAATTTACCAGTCCGGATGTTACGAGCAGGGAAAGCACGGTTGAGAATCTGGTTGAACATGTACTGCATTTTATAAAAGTCGGCGGAGAGGATTGTGTAGGGCTTGGTACCGATTTTGACGGTATCGGTGGCAATCTGGAGATAGGACACCCTGCGGAGATGCACCTTCTCTTTGATCTGCTGAAGAAAAAAGGGCTGACAGAGAGGCAGCTTGAGAAGCTGGCAAGCGGCAATGTGCTCCGTGTCATTCATGATGCAATGAAATAGAGAGTTAGAGCATAGTTGAATCATTCAAGGGACAGCTTAAAAAGCTGTCCCTCAATAAATTTTGCGTATTTTCTATCAAATACTTATTAATTATTTAGTTGTAGTTATCAATGCAGGGCTGAAACATGCTCTTATCAATACCGCATAACGGACAAACCCAATCCTCAGGAAGATCTTCGAATGCTGTCCCGGGTGCAATACCGTGCTCCGGATCACCCTTTTCAGGATCATAGGTGTAGCCACAGGGATTACAAAAATACTTCTGCATAATAACACTCTCCTTTTAAAAAATCTTTAGTATATTTTTAAATATTGAAGCGTTTGTCTTAACCGAAATAAGGCTTAGGCAGACCTTCAAATGCTTTGCCGTATCGTTTTTTCGGCTTAACCAAAGTATCTCTTTAAGAGACCTTCAAATGCTTTGCCGTGTCTTGCCTCGTCACGAGCCATCTCATGAACGGTGTCATGGATTGCATCCAGATTCAGAGCCTTTGCTCTCTTGGCCAGGTCGAATTTGCCTGCAGTAGCGCCGTTCTCAGCATCTACTCTCATCTCCAGGTTCTTCTTGGTGGAGTCGGTAACTACTTCGCCAAGAAGCTCAGCAAATTTTGCAGCGTGCTCAGCTTCTTCATAAGCAGCCTTTTCCCAGTACAGGCCGATTTCAGGATAACCTTCTCTGTGAGCAACTCTTGCCATTGCAAGATACATACCAACCTCAGAGCATTCACCTTCAAAGTTTGCACGAAGATCCATGATGATATCTTCGGGAGCGCCCTGTGCAACACCTACTACGTGCTCAGCAGCCCAGGTCTTCTCGCCGGACTGAACAGAAAACTTCTCAGCAGGAGCATGGCAGATAGGGCATTCAGCGGGAGCTGCATCTCCTTCATAAACGTAACCACATACTTGACATACAAATTTCATAGCTAATTCTCCTTTTTAAAATAAAATTTTATTTAGTTTTAATGTGTTTCCTTTATTTCCCTACGGCAGCAATTGCCGCAGATGCCGTAAAAATAAGTGACATGCCCATGTATCTGACCGTCAAAGTCCATACCTGCAATATCTACGATGGATTCAATGCTCTTCATATTGAGGTCGGATACGCTGCCACATTCGCTGCATACAAAGTGATAATGGGGAGAAGTATCATAATCGAAATGATCTACACCGTCCCCCACACGAAGCCGTTTGATTTCACCGGTTTCAGCCAGCATGGTCAGATTACGGTAAACGGTACCAAGGCTGATGTTGGGAATCTGCTCGCGAATGGCCATATAGACATTGTCTGCAGTTGGATGATCCTTGCGGGTAGAGAGATAGCGTTTAATTTCTTCGCGCTGACGGCTGTATTTAGTTGCCATAACATCCCTCCTCCAAATCAATAATCATTACTATTTTTATTATAATGATATTTGCTTTCTTGTCAATAGTGTTTATACTTTTTTTAGGATATTCTTCGATTCAGTTAATTCCATTTTGTAATAAACAATGCTATAATCGTCTAAGGAGAGGTTGAATGTTCATATGAAATTCAAAACAAGATTATTGGTAACGTTTGCTACTATTGTTTTACTTCCTTTGGTATTGACAGCGGTAGCCTTCATGGTAATTGGCATTTTTCTAATACAGAATCAACGTATCAGCGGTTTGGGACAGGTGGATTACACTACCATTTCCGACAACGTACAGTCGATTGGAACGCAGACCCAGCAGCTTTATGAAAAATTGCAGGAGGAGCTTCAAGATGATCCGAATGCTTTTGAGGATATGGAGTATCTTCAGAGTATCAGTGACAGTATCAGTTGGAAGAATTCTTACATTCTGGTTCGAAAGGGAGAGGACATCTATTATACCGGCAACGAAAGTGCTGCTGAGCAGATCATAGATAAGCTTCCGGATTATGGTTATGATAATACGGAAAACATGCCGGGCTATTACTATACCGATTCCCAGAAGTATATGAAGCAGTTGGACTTTATGTTTTCAGACGGTACGCCGGGCAGCCTCTTTATCATTACCAGAGTGACCAGTCTGATTTCCAAACAGCTATTGGTTGATATGTTCATAGCTATCGTGATTATTCTGGTATTTACCAGCCTGATGCTGACCCAGTGGATACACAAGGGAGTATTTGAGCCGGTGAACCAGCTGAACGTGGCAATGAAAAAGATTAAGGACGGCAATTTTGATTACATGCTGTCTACGGATTCCAAGGGTGAAATCGGAGATCTGTACCGCAACTATGAAGATATGCGGCTGCGCTTAAAGGAGTCCACCGAGGACAGACTCCAGCAGGAGAAGCAGAACCGGGAGCTGATCAGTAACATTTCCCATGATTTGAAGACGCCTATTACAGCCATTAAGGGCTATATGGAAGGTATCATGGATGGTGTGGCCGATACGCCGGAAAAAATGGATAAATATATTAAGACGGTTTACAATAAGGCCAATGATATGGACCGGCTTATCAATGAGCTGACGGTGTACTCAGGTATTGATAATAACCGCATTCCCTATAATTTCCACCGCATCAACGTGGCTGATTATTTTGGCGATTGTGTGGAAGAAGTGGGTCTGGATCTGGAATCGAAGAATATTGAGCTCAATTATTCCAATCTGGTGGAGCCGGATACCATGATTATTGCGGATCCGGAGCAGATGAAGAGAGTCATCAACAATATCATCGGCAACAGCATTAAGTATATTGATAAAGCAAAAGGTGTCATCGATATCCGTATTCTGGACGAAGTGGACTCCGTCAGGATAGAAATCGAAGATAACGGCAAAGGCATTGCAGCCAAGGACTTACCCAAGATTTTTGAAAGATTTTACCGTACAGATGCTTCCCGCAATTCTTCCAAGGGTGGCAGCGGTATTGGCCTGTCCATTGTAAAGAAAATTATTGAGGACCATGGCGGTTACATCTGGGCCACCAGCAAAGAAGGGGAAGGCACCTGCATGCATTTTGTACTCAGAAAGTACAAGGAGCTGCAAAAGGAATCATGATGAAAGTAAAAAGGAGGCATATCCATGAGTAAGATATTAATTATTGAAGATGAAGAAGCGATTGCAGATCTGGAGAAGGACTATCTGGAACTGAGTGACTTCGAGGTAGAAATTGCAAATGCAGGAGATATAGGATTGGAAAAAGCATTGAAGGGCGATTTTGATTTAATCGTGCTGGATTTGATGCTGCCGGGTATGGACGGATTTGAGGTCTGCAAAAAGATAAGGGAAGAGAAAAACATTCCTATCATTATGGTTTCTGCGAAAAAGGATGATATCGATAAAATACGGGGACTGGGTCTGGGTGCAGACGACTACATGACGAAGCCCTTCAGTCCCAGCGAGCTGGTAGCCAGAGTCAAGGCCCATATGGCCCGTTATGACAGACTGGTAGGAACCGCTGCCAAGCCGCAGAACGACATTGTGGAAATCAGAGGCATCCGCATCGACAAGACTGCGAGAAGAGTGTATGTGGACGGTGAGGAAAAGGCCTTTACTACCAAGGAATTCGATCTGTTGACCTTCCTGGCAGAGCATCCCAACCACGTCTTTACCAAGGAGGAGCTGTTCAGGGAAATCTGGGATATGGATTCTATCGGAGATATCGCTACTGTCACCGTGCATATCAAGAAAATCCGTGAGAAGATTGAATACGATACCGCAAAGCCCCAGTACATCGAGACGATTTGGGGTGTGGGATACCGCTTCAAGATATAAGAGAAAAGACAATAGAGCAGGGCATTCACAACAGAAATGGTTGTGGATGCCTTTTTTGTTACAGAATAAGTTCTTTTTGATTACCTATTCTTTACTTAATTTTTACTGTTGTTTGATTTCGCGACCGGGGAGAAAAAAATATAATCAAAAAATGTAAGTATGATTAAAAAGAAGAGGAGAAAAATTATGAAAAAGAACACAGTAAAAAAAATAATTGCAGTTCTTGCGGCTGTAGCAGCTATGACCTCCATGACTGCATGCGGCAGCAGTGAAACAGTTGTTGACACCCCTACCCAGACCTCTCAGGCAGAAAGCAATACTACACCGGCTTCCACAGAAGAAGCAGGTGCAGCAGAGTCCTCTGTAGCAGAAACCACCGAAGAGTCCCAGGCAGAAGCTCCTGTACAGACCGAGCCTTTGGTAGTATATCTGAATGACTTTGACGGCGTTATCGGAGATATGTTCAAGGAAGCTACCGGCTATGATGTAGAAGTGGTAGTAGGTAACGGCGCGGAAACCATGTCCCGTATCGCAGCAGAAAAGGGCAATCCGCAATGGGATGTTGTTTGGATTGACTCTATGTATGATGTTTATGCTTTATCCCAGGAGGGAGAACTGATGACAGATTGGGAACCGGAAAATGCAGCCAACCTGACAGATTTTGCCGGAAGTCTTGTTCCTGAGAATAAATGTATGTACCCTACTGATATACATGCAGCCGGTGTCCTGGTATATAGGAATGATGTGTGGTCAGAAGAGGATGCACCTAAGACCTTTGCTGATCTGACGGATGAAAAGTACAGCGGACAGGTTGGCATGGCGGATCCCGGTGTGGCAGCGCCGGCATATCCTTTGGCTGCATACTTCATGGACAGCTTAGGCATGGAGGGCGGACAGGAATATTTCAGCACTCTGTTTTCACAGGGCTTGAAGGTATTTCCCAAGAACCCTCAGGTAGTGCAGGCTTTGGCAAGCAGTGAGATTTCCATAGCGCTCTTACAGGAAACCAACGCATACGATATGGTGGCAAGTGGCGAGCCCATTACAATTATCTGGCCTGAAGACGGTGCCCCCGGTTCTACCCGTGTGGCAGCTATCAGTTCTTCTACTGACCAGGAGGAAATTGCAAAAATGTTTGTGAATTTCCTGCTTTCCGCAGATACACAGCAGAAGCTGGTAGATACCGGTGACGAAGGTTACTTTGAGCCTTCCGTAGAAGGTGTAACGCTGAAGGCAGAGCGTGATGCAAATGCAACTCTTGCAGTAGCAGATGTAATATTCGGCTCCGAGAATGAAGCGGAAATCAAAGCATGGTTTGCAGATATGTCGGCACAATAAGTTAAAAATAAGGATAAAACTGATGAAGAGTAAAGATAACGCAGCAGGTATCTGTATACTCGGCATCCTGTTTCTGTTAGTACTGCTACCATTGGCGGCAGTACTATTTCAGGTTATATGCCCGGGATTACAGATTGAAAAATTTGACTTAAAAAATGCATCGTTAATACTGGATGTCTTTATAAGGCCCTTGTGGAAAAAGGCGTTTCTCAATTCCTTCTTTTTGAGTATCGGTACTACTGCTATTGGACTTATTTTGGCGGCCTTTTTGGCTCATATCAGAGTAAAATATCAGTTTGCAGGGGCAAAGCTTTTAGACCTGGCAAGCTGGGTATTAATGATTGTTCCATCCTTTATTCTGGCACAGGGATGGGTATATTTTGCGTCAGGCAACGGGATAGCCAGCGCATGGCTGGGCATCAAAGGAGTCAGTTCCTTTGTATTCAGTTATTGGGGGCTGGTATGTGTCATGGTATTGTGTAAATTTCCCATGGCTTACGTTACGATTAAAACATCCATGGAATGGTATCCAGCCAGACTCATGCATGCAGCGCGAATGAATGGCGCAACTCCCTTCCAGGCATGGAAAAGTGTGCAGCTTCCGTTGTGCATTCCGGCCTATTGTTCGGCAGCCATGCTGATCTTCATGGATACGGTGGGGGATTACGGTATGTCCTCCACAATCACGGCGGTCTATTCTTTTCCCACGCTGCCTTATACCATATACAGTGCCATTTGTTCTTCACCGGTCAGATTCGACATGGCAGGTGTGCTGTCTTTGTATCTGATGGTCATGATTGTAATAGCAATGGTTATCCAGTATATTGCGTTAGGAAAAAGAAAATATGACTTTTTGGATAACGGAACGGAACAGGTAGCGCCACAAAGGGTAGGAAGAGCGAAATCCATGCTGCTGACGCTTGTGACAGTTGTATTCTGTCTGATAGCGTTGGGCATTCCTGTGGGTTCTAATCTGATTATGTCCTTTTCGAGTTCCGTCAGCATACAGAAGTTTGCCTTTACACTGGATAACTATAAGACGGTATTTGCTTCTACCAGCAGCCTGATGGATGGTGTAAAGCACTCCCTGGGTCTGGCGGCTGTTGCA
>JBJFCM010000285.1:0-21959 GCA_051888955.1 Lachnospiraceae bacterium
AACCGGCGGATATCCATACCCCGATTAAGGCAAATGATTTGATAAGCGTCATGCCTTCTACAGCAGGAGCACCTGCCAGAATGGAGGTAAGGAGCCTGCCGGAATTCCATCAGTCCATCGTGGTCAATGTAAACGGCAAAAAGGTGGAGCTTCCCAAATTCGCCCTGGTAAATGGCAGCCTGCAGTCAGGCTATTATGAAATTGCAGACGGTGACAGCATCGAAATGCAGAATTTTTATACGGTGGCACAGATTTTGGAGTTTACGGACGTCTCCGTGCCGGAGGGCACGGCCTTTGTGGTAAATAATATGCCTGCGGATAAGGATACACCCGTATATGAAAACTTCAGTGTGGCCTGGGGTGAGGAAATAATGACAGCTGAAAGGCAGCAGCCGGAGCCGCCTAAAGAGGATGGTGACAGGGAAGCAGATGTAGACGCACAGTCTGACACAGAACAGACTGAGACGGCGGTCATGGAGGAAACAGCAGCAAAACCGCCAGAGCCCGCTATCCATGATATTGCAGTGGTCGTAAACGGCAGCCCCCTGGTGCTTTCCGGTAAGGTATCTTATGTGTATGTAGATGTATTTGACTACATAGATTTTGATTTGAAAAATCCAAAGGGCAGCGGAATTGTGACCAGCCTGAACGGGCAGCCCGCAGAATACTTAAAAGAAATAAAAGATGGAGATATCATCGACATCTATTGGAGGAACTAAAATGAGACTTTGCAGTATAGCCAGCGGCAGCAGCGGTAACTGCATTTATGTAGGTTCGGAAGCGACACATCTGCTGATTGATGTGGGAATCAGCGGCAAAAAAGTGGAGGCCGGACTTCATGAGCTGGAGCTGACAGGTGCGGACGTAGACGGCATTTTAATCACACATGAGCATTCTGACCATATTGCAGGGTTGGGCGTTCTTTGCAGAAAATACAATATTCCTGTGTTTGCTACCAGAGGAACCATACAGGCAATACTGAAGGGGTGCGGGAAAAATGCACCGGATGAGGCCTTGTTTCATGAAATCGAGGCAGACAGGAAAATCATTATCAAGGATATGACGGTCTCTCCTATGCGTATTTCTCATGATGCGGCGGAGCCGGTGGCTTACCGGATTGGATACGAAGGAAAAAAGGTTGCAGTCTGTACGGATTTGGGAATATTCAATGATTATACGGTGGAGTGCCTGAAAGGAATGGATGCTCTCCTTTTAGAGGCTAATCATGATGTCAATATGTTGCAGGTAGGGCCGTACCCCTACTATCTGAAGCAGCGTATTCTGGGAGACAGGGGCCATTTGTCCAATGAAAATTCCGGGAGGCTCTTATGCAGGATACTGCATGATGATATGAAGGCAATCATGCTCGGACATTTAAGTAAAGAAAATAATATGCCGGAGCTTGCCTATGAATCGGTGCGGATGGAGATTACCATGGGAGAATGCCCATACAAAGCAGAGGACTTTCCCATATCCGTGGCACGCCGCAGCGAGGTGTCACCGGTAATTGAGGTTTAGTGTACTGTTCATAAGTACCTATTGCCAAAGCAGATATAAAAGGAATATAATGAGATAAATTTAAAAGGAACGTCACAAAAAGAGGACAGAAAGGTGTTACTTATTATGAAAAAGACAATCATTACTGTTGTAGGAAAAGATACTGTAGGCATTATTGCAAAGGTATGTACCTATCTTGCCGAGAACCAGATCAATATTCTGGATATTTCACAGACCATCGTACAGGGATATTTTAACATGATGATGGTGGTGGATACGAATAACAGTACAAAGCAGCACGGTGACATGGCGGATGATCTGGATAAGCTGGGAGAGGAAATCGGCGTTATTATCAAGTGCCAGAAGGAAGAGATTTTTGATAAGATGCACAGAATTTAAGGAACGGCGAGGAGAAGCAAATGATTAACATATATGAAGTGGTTGAAACCAACAATATGATAGAGAAGGAGAATCTGGATGTCCGTACGATTACGCTTGGCATCAGCCTGTTAGATTGCATTGATTCTGACCTTTCCAAACTGAATGAGAAGATTTACAACAAAATTTACGAGGCTGCCAAAGATCTGGTAAAGACCGGAGAAGAGATTTCCAAGGAATACGGCATTCCTATTGTAAACAAGAGAATTTCCGTCACTCCCATTGCATTGGTGGGAAGCGCTGCCTGCAAGACCATCGAAGATTTTGCCAGCATTGCGAAGACGTTGGATAAGGTGGCTCATGAGGTAGGTGTCAACTTTATCGGCGGATACTCAGCACTGGTCAGTAAGGGGATGACACCGGCAGAGGAGCTGCTTATTAGGTCCATTCCTTTAGCATTGTCCACGACGGAGAGAGTGTGCAGTTCCGTTAATCTTGGTTCTACCAAGACAGGTATCAACATGGATGCGGTGCGCCTGATGGGCGAGATAATCAAGCAGACGGCTGAATATACTAAGGAAGATGATTCTTTAGGCTGTGCCAAGCTGGTAGTATTCTGTAATGCGCCGGATGACAATCCGTTTATGGCAGGAGCTTTCCATGGTGTAACTGAAGCGGACAAGATTATTAATGTAGGTGTCAGCGGTCCCGGCGTTGTAAAGACGGCACTGGAAAAGGTACGCGGAGAGAGCTTCGAAGTATTGTGCGAAACCATTAAGAAAACGGCATTTAAGGTGACGAGGGTAGGTCAGTTGGTTGCCCAGGAAGCATCCAAGATGTTGGGAGTACCTTTTGGTATTGTGGATCTGTCTTTGGCACCCACACCGGCCATCGGTGACAGTGTAGCTGATATTCTTTGCGAAATCGGTTTGGAGTATGCAGGGGCACCGGGTACTACGGCAGCACTTGCCCTGCTTAACGATCAGGTGAAAAAGGGCGGTGTGATGGCATCCTCCTATGTAGGTGGTCTTTCCGGAGCCTTTATTCCGGTCAGTGAAGATCAGGGTATGATTGATGCAGCATCAGTGGGGGCGTTGACCATTGAAAAGCTGGAGGCTATGACCTGTGTATGCTCTGTGGGGCTGGATATGATTGCCATTCCGGGAGATACCAAGGCAACAACCATATCCGGCATCATTGCAGATGAAATGGCCATCGGTATGGTTAATCAGAAAACAACCGCTGTCAGAGTAATACCGGTAATCGGCAAGGGTGTGGGAGAAACTGTGGAATTCGGAGGACTGTTAGGATATGCGCCCATTATGCCGGTCAACCAGTTTTCCTGTGACGCCTTTATTAACCGCAAAGGCAGGATACCGGCACCGATTCACAGCTTTAAAAATTAACAGGAAAATTCAGGTAGCTAAACAAAATTAATGAGAAAAAATGAGAAAAAAATAAAACATGCATGGAGATGTACTCCGACCCAGTTGATTTTACTGGGATTTTTAGGTGCCATTCTTACCGGAACGTTACTGTTGTGTCTGCCCTTTGCAACGAAGAGCGGACACCCGGCACCTTTCATTGATGCACTATTCACAGCAACTACATCTGTTTGTGTAACAGGGCTTGTGGTGGTAGAAACTGCAGGGTATTGGAGCCTTTTTGGGCAGGTTGTGATACTTCTGTTGATACAGTGCGGAGGTCTGGGTATTATTTCCTTTACGACAGCCACACTTTTACTTTTACGAAAGAAAGTTACGCTTCGGGACAGAATTCTGTTGGAGGAGGCGTTTAATTTAAACAGCTTAAGCGGGCTTTTACGTTTTCTGAAAAAAGTTTTTGCCGGCACCTTTTTGATTGAGGGGTTGGGAGCTTTTTTTAGTGCCTTTTCCTTTGTGCCCGTGTATGGACCGGTAAAAGGCATCTGGTATTCCGTGTTCCATTCGGTATCCTCCTTTTGCAATGCAGGGCTGGATATATTGGGAGCGGACAGCCTTATGCCGTTTCGGTATGATATTTCCTTAAACCTGGTGACCATGTTTCTGATTATTGCCGGTGGTCTTGGATTTCCGGTCTGGTGGGATATTCTGAACAATGCAAAGCTGGTGGTAAAGGGCAGGCAGAATGTCCGTAACGGTATCAGAAGACTTTCCCTGCATAGCAAACTGGTGCTTACTTTTACCGGGTGGTTGATTCTTTTGGGAACACTTGGTATCTATCTTTTGGAAAAAGATAACCCCGGTACCCTGGGAGGAGAGTCCCTGCCGAATGGCCTGTTGATGTCGGCCTTTCAGGCTGTAACGGTGAGAACGGCAGGCTTTTTTACAATCCCACAGCAGAATCTGACGGAGGCGGGCGCATTCCTGTCCATGCTCTGTATGTTTGTGGGAGGCTCTCCCATCGGTACTGCCGGCGGCATTAAAACCACCACAGCAGCGGTGCTGGTATTGACTGCCTGGTGTCTGATCAGAGGTAAGGATGAAACTTCCGTATACGGCAGGACGCTGTCAAAGGATACCATCAGGAAGGCTTTTGGGGTTGTGACCATCAGTCTGGCAGTAATCTGTGCGGCAATTTTGGCGTTACTTATCTCGGAAAAAGGAAATTTTCTGGATTTGGCCTATGAAGTGATCAGCGCGACGGCAACAGTGGGGCTTTCCAGAAATGTTACGGCAGGACTGACTGTCCTTGGAAAGGTGATTATCGTTCTCTGTATGTACCTGGGCAGGACAGGGCCTATTTCCCTTGCCATTGCATTGGGAAAGAAAAAGAAGCAAAAGGGCAATTACAGTTTTCCGGTAGAAGAGATACCGGTAGGATAATAGGAAGAGGAGTAGAAAATGGGAAGAAAAAGTAATCCGGAGAAGCAGTCTTTTGCTGTAATGGGGTTAGGGAAATTTGGCAGTAATGTGGCGCTGGAGCTGGCGGCAGCCGGTGCACAGGTGCTGGCAATTGATATTGATGAAGAAAGAGTTGCTGCTGTAGCTGACCATGTTACTTATGCCGTAAGAGCTGATGTATGTGACAGCAAGGCCATGGCATCCCTGGGCATATCCAATATGGATGCGGTCATCGTAGCAATCACAGGAAGCCTGGATGCCAGTATTATGGCGACCATATTGGCAAAGGAAGCAGGTGTTCCATTGGTTATTGCAAAGGCCAAGGAGGAGCTGCATGCAAAGATATTGAAGAAAACAGGTGCAGACCGGGTGATCGTTCCGGAAAGAGAGTCCGGCATCCGGGTTGCACACAATATTCTGGCAGGGAATTTTCTGGAATTTGTGGAGCTTTCACAAAGAGTCCGGATGGTGGAGATAAAGGTGAAGCCCGAGTGGGCAGGAAAGACGTTGCGGGAGCTTAAACTTCGGAACAAGTACCAGGTCAATGTCATCGCGATACGGGAAAGTGAAGGCAGTGAAGCATTGCTGAACATTGACCCTGATAAAAAGCTGGGGACAGAAATGTCTCTTTGGCTGGTGCTGGACAAAAACAACATGGAAGCGCTTCAATAGATTATGGCAATATTTATGGGATTATCAAAATCTGCCGGCGGTACTCATTTTGAATGGGACTGCCGGTTTTTTGTGCCCGGATGCTGTCATAGAGATGGGCAGCAAAAATGTCTGTAGAAAGCTGTTTGAGGCCCAGAGGAGAAAGCTGTTTTGAGGAATCTGCCATTTTGGAAATGAGCGGAAGAGAGGAAGCCCGCAGCTTGCAAAAAAGCTCCTCTGAAGATTTCCGAAAACCCAGAATGCGTGCATAGAAAGCGTCGCCCTCATCTGCATAGGCTTCCATATCCTGCTTTCGGATATCTAACAGGATATGAAGCAGACAGCGGTTTAGGCGGGTGCGGGTCAAATCTTTGGACTTCAATAAATCGTCGCAGAATGGAGTACAGGAGCAGTATTGCATAAGCTGTCCGCGTATCTTGTCGGAAAGGGCTTCTGTAACGTCTGCAAAGGCAGTGTAGCCTTCCTGCTGTAAAGAAAGCAGACGATAAAACAGCATAGAAGAAAAATCCTCTATGGACACCGGATAGCCGGTGTCCAGTTCTCGTTTTAGGATACGAAGGGCATCACAAGGCATAAAAGCAGATAAACGGGAAACGTCGCCACCATCAAAAATACACTGACGTATAGCAAGGGCAGAGCAGAAGGAATCACCGTCTAAGTCTGTATCCAGATAGCCGGCGCCTTCTCTTGGTACCGTATACACTTCCATGGAACTGTTACGTCTGTAGAGAGCCTTCAGATATTCCACACCAAGAATATTGTTGGGGGATTGTAGCAGGGAAGCATCACACGCAGCAGGTGCCCCTGAAAGGCCGGAATACTGTTCCAGGGCAAGACTGCGTGCAGCGGGAAAGGACATCCCCCTTTTTAGATTTTCCCGAAGCAACAGCTTATAATCCTCCGGTTCCTCTGCCAGAACGTGTGCAACTTGGCCCAGGGCATCGATACTGCCACATTCACTTCCGAAGCAGAGGGCATCCACAGAAAGGCTGTCCAAAATGGAAACAGCTCCTTTTGCAAAGTATTCGGCACTGCCTGTAGCGTAGCATGTGGGAAGTTCTATTACCAAATCAGCGCCGCCTAAGAGTGCCATTTCACAGCGCGCATACTTATCTACCAGGGCGGGAGTGCCTCTCTGCGTAAAATCGCCGCTTAAAATGACAATGATAAAATCTGCGCCGGAGAGCTTTTTTGCCTGCTCAAGCTGATAGAGATGACCATTGTGAAAAGGGTTATATTCGGCTATGATGCCCACAGTTTTCATACAAATCTCCTATACGGAATAACGTAAAATAATGGTTAACGGAAATGTGAAAAAAATAACATATTATGAAAGCGTTTACATTGTGAAAAATATCACGTTTTTCTATTATTCATTATGAACAGTTTGTATCTGAAATTATACAATTTTTCGCATATTTTGCCTTGTATGCAAATCGCATATTTAGTATAATATAAATAAATGATTTTGCATAGAAAAAGTTGAAAGGAGAAAGGATATGTCATACATTGACCTGATTAAGGAAAGAGCTAAGGTTGACAAAAAGACAATTGTGCTGCCGGAATCCAATGATAAGAGAACATTGCTTGCCGCTGCCAAAATCATGGAGGAAGGAATTGCCAATATCATCATGATTGGCGACGAAGAAAAGATTATGGACGGCGCCGGCTGGCTGGAAGTGGACTTAAGCGGAATCGAGGTTGTTAATCCCAAGACCACGGAAAGACTTGATGAATATGTGAACTTGTTATATGAGACCAGAAAGGCAAAAGGCATGACGCCTGAGAAGGCAAGGGAGATTTTGCTAAATGATTATCTGACCTTCGGCATTGTTATGGTAAAGAACAATGATGCAGACGGCATGGTAGCAGGTGCATGCCATTCTACCGCAGATACTCTTCGTCCCGCACTCCAGATTTTAAAGACGGCTCCTGGTGTGAAGCTGGTTTCTGCATTCTTTATCATGGATACCGTTATGAAGGATCAGGGGGAGAACGGCACGTTCCTGTTTGCTGACTGTGGTCTGAATCAGGATCCTACCGCAGAAGAACTGGCAGCCATTGCCGATTCTTCTTCCAGGAGCTTCAAGGCACTGGTTGGACCGAAGCCCGTGATTGCCATGCTTTCCCATTCTACGAAAGGCAGCGCAAAGCATGCTTTGGTAGATAAGGTAGTAGAGGCGACCAGAATTGCACATGAGCAGTATCCGCACCTGGTACTGGACGGCGAGTTACAGACTGATGCAGCATTGGTTCCTTCTGTAGCTAAGAGCAAGGCGCCCGGCAGCCCTGTAGGCGGCAAGGCCAACATTTTGATTTTCCCCAATCTGGATGCCGGTAATATCGGATACAAGCTGGTACAGAGACTGGGCGGTGCAGAGGCTTATGGTCCCATGCTGCAGGGTATTGCAAAGCCTGTCAATGACCTGTCCAGAGGCTGTTCCTGGGAAGATATCGTAGGTGTAGTAGCCCTTACCGCAGTACAGGCTCAGTTAGTTTAGGATTTTTAAAACAAGAGAGGAAAAGAACATGAATATTTTAGTTATAAACTGTGGCAGTTCTTCTTTGAAGTTCCAGCTCATTAACGCTGAGACAGAAAAACTGATTGCAAAAGGACTTTGCGAGAGAATCGGGATTGAGGGAAGTAAGATTTCCTATACACCGGATGGTGGTGCGAAGGAAGAGACCGTGACCCCTATGGCCAACCATACGGATGCTATCCGACTGGTGTTACAGGCCTTGACCAATGAAAAGACAGGTGTCGTAAAGAGTCTGGATGAGATTGGTGCAGTGGGACATCGTATCGTACATGGCGGTGAGAAATTTGCAGAGTCTACCGTGATTAATGATGAAGTGCTGGCGGCTATCACCGAGTGTAATGACCTGGCCCCCTTGCACAATCCTGCTAACTTGATCGGTATCAATGCCTGCAAGGAGCTGATGCCCGGTACACCCATGGTAGCAGTATTCGATACCGCATTCCATCAGACTATGCCGGACAAGGCTTATATGTATGGCCTTCCTTATGAATATTACGAGAAATATAAAATCAGACGTTATGGCTTCCACGGAACCAGCCATTCCTATGTAAGCAAAAAAGCAGCTGAGGTGCTGGGTAGAAAGTATGAGGATTTGAAAATTATCGTTTGCCACCTGGGCAACGGTGCCAGCGTATCCGCTGTTATGAACGGCAAATGTGTGGATACCTCCATGGGACTGACTCCGCTGGAAGGTCTTATTATGGGAACCCGTTCAGGTGATATTGACCCGGCTATCATAGAATTTATTGCGCACAAAGAGGGCAAGTCCATTGATGAGATTATGACGATTTTGAACAAGAAATCCGGTGTGCTCGGCCTTTCGGACAACCTTTCTTCTGATTTCAGAGACCTGGAAGCCGGCTACCACGAGGGCAATCAGAGAGCCATCAACACCATGGAGACCTTCGCTTACAGGGTTGCAAAATACATCGGTGCATATACCGCGGCTATGAACGGCGTGGATGTCATCTGCTTTACAGCAGGGGTAGGAGAGAACTGCTCCTTTGTACGTAGCATAATCTGCAACAATTACCTCGGATTTTTGGGTATTCAGATTGATGAGGAAGCTAACAGCAAGCGCGGCGAGGACATTGCGATTTCCACACCCGACAGCAGGACTACTGTTATGGTAATTCCTACTAACGAGGAGCTGGCAATTGCAAGAGAGACCTATAGATTGACGAAATAGGGAAGTTCCATATTATGTTATGACAAAAAGGAAATGCGAGAGTTAATCTGCATTTCCTTTTTTGTTCTCTATTGACAAGTGAAATAGATAGTGTTATTATGATGATATCAAAAAGATATCAAATAGATATTTAGATTATGAGGAGGACAGATATGAATAATAATGTATTAAACAGTAATGAAATGAAAAAAGTGGAAGAAAGAGAAATTACAAAGAAAAATGGTGGCGTGGCTCTATGTATGATTTTGTTGCTGCTGTTGTTGTCCATAGGAGGTATCGTAGCAGGCGGTACACTTCTGGAAACGAAAAGCTACATGGTCGGAGGTCTTGTGGCAGGTATCATATTTCTCGTCTTGGGTATTGTCGTGATGATTGGTAGTTTTATTGCAATGGCAGGACTGCATATCATCAATCCCAACGAAGCCCTGGTGCTGACTCTGTTTGGTAATTATTACGGCACCTTAAAGCAGCCGGGGTACTATTTTACCAATCCTTTCTGTTCTGCAATGAATTCTGCAGTGAAGACACCGGTCGTGGTAAACGGACAGAACGTAAACGGACAAACGGTTCAGGTGAGCAAAAAGATTTCTACCAAGCTTCGCACTTTGAACAATGAAAAGCAGAAGGTCAATGATGTGCTGGGTAATCCTATCATTATCGGCTCTGTGGTAATTTGGAAGGTGGTGAATCCCACCAAAGCGGCTCTCAATGTAGAGAATTATATGAAGTACTTGTCAACCCAGTGTGATTCCACTATCAGAAATATTGCAAGGTTATATCCTTATGATGATACGGTGGAGGATGAAACCGGTGAGAAGACCCTTCGTGGAAGCAGCCAGGAAATTGCGGACAGCATGAAAGCTGAGCTGCAGCAGCGGGTAGAAGAGGCCGGACTGGAGATACAGGAGGTTCGTATCAATCATCTGGCGTATGCGGAGGAAATTGCAGCAGCTATGCTGCAGAGACAGCAGGCAACTGCCATTATCGCTGCCAGAAAGAAGATTGTAGAAGGCGCTGTCAGCATGGTAAAAATGGCGATTGATGAGCTGGGAGAAGAGGAAATAGTAGTATTAGATGAAGAAAGAAAAGCAGCTATGGTCAGCAATCTGTTGGTAGTCCTTTGCGGGAATAAGGATGCACAGCCCATTGTGAACAGCGGAAGTATTTATTAATCAGTCGCACGGACAGGTATGAGTATGTAAGGAAGGAAAGCAGATAACGGTGGCAGATGAATTGCAGGTAAAGGAAGAAAAACTGAAGGAACGGCTTTTGAAAATTTCTCAGATGGAGGAGGAAGTACGAAGCCGGGAAAAGGCTTTGAAGGAAAAGGAAAAGGCAAAAAAGCAGATTCCCCTAAGGCTCTCCCCAGGCCTGTATGATGCAATTGCGGCCTGGGCAGAGGATGACTTTAGGTCTGTTAACAGTCAGATAGAATATCTGCTGGCTGAGTGTGTAAAGCACCGCAAAAAATAAGGGGTGCTTACTGTACAAAGTCGATAACGGCAAGTATGATGCCAACCAGACAGTAAATGCCTATCAAAGTACCTACGATGCTGGTGATGATACCAACGACAGGAATACGTCCAATCAGTCCAAGAATAAGGCCAAGTACAAAAGAGATGACTATGTAAAGTACGATTACAAGTACCAGGCTGCCTACATTGCCTTTTTCTACCTTAGAGTTTAGCGGAAAATAAGGTTTTAATTTATCCATGGGAAAATCCTCCTTTTCTTGTAAAAATAGTATTTTTATACGAATAGTATACTTGTGTTCCCTAAATATGGCAATGGATATTTAGTAATAAAAATGTAAAAAAATGTTCATTAAACTCTTGACACAAAAAAAGAGTAGTTGTAATATGATAAAAAATAAATAACATAGTGGTTATAAACCGATGATGTGGAGATAAAAACAGTTCGCTATACATGAATGTATGTGTAGCGAGGGCACTTACAGAGAGACCGGGATGCTGAGAACCGGACAGAACGCAGGCTGTTAAATGGACCACGGAGGGCATGGTGAACGGATATCCAAGTAGCCGTGACGTAAGGCATACGTTAGTTGCCAGGGATATGATGGTATCCTGAAAAGTGCATCTGTTGCAGGCATTGTTGCTATTGTGAATGCAGGCGCAGGTGAAGCAAGGTGGCACCACGGGTAAGCTGGTATACTCGTCCTTGACAGATTTTATAATCTGTCAAGGACTTTTTTGCGTGAATAAGCAGCTTTTTTGCATTTGCTTTTCGCACAAGGGCAGAGTCAAGAGAAAGGAGGACTTATGTTACAGGAAGAAGCAGGAACATTAAAAATCCTTCCCACAGAGGAAGAGGTCAGAACATTGGCGGAGAAGGCGGAATACAGCGTGATACCGGTATATACGGAAATGTATGCGGATATGACCACTCCTATTGAAGTAGTAAAAAGGCTTAAGAAGGTGAGCGGACACGTATTTTTACTGGAAAGTGCAGAGGACAATAAACGTTGGGGGCGTTATACCTTTATAGGCTTTGATCCCAAAATGGAAATTATATGCAGGGACGGAAAAGTACAAATCACGCAGAATGGAAACAAAAAGCTCTCCTATGAAAATCCGAGACAGTGCATCAGAAAGGTGATGGAGGAGCATAAAAGTCCGCAGATAGAAGGGCTGCCTCCCTTCAGTGGCGGTCTGGTGGGGTACTTTTCCTATGACTTTATCAAATACAGTGAGCCTACATTAGACCTGGATGCCAGAGACACGGAACAGTTTCAGGATGTGAATCTGATGCTTTTTGATAAGCTGATCTGCTTTGATAATTACCATCAGAAAATTCTGCTGATACAGAATATAAAGACAGAAGAGGTTGAGAAAACATACCAAAAGGCAAAAGAGGATTTGACAGCATTGAAGCAATTGATTTTGAACGGAGAAAAAGCAGCCGAGGAGCCCTTTACTTTGAAGTCGGAGTTTAAGCCTCTTTTTTCCGAAAAAGAATATTGTCATATGGTGGAACGGGCAAAGCAGTACATCCGGGAAGGGGATATTTTCCAGGTGGTGTTGTCCAACCGTATGGAAGCAGAAATGGAAGGAAGCCTGTTGGATGTCTACAGGGTACTGCGAACCCAGAACCCATCCCCGTACATGTTCTATTTTTCCGGTGAGGACGGTGAGATTGCCGGTGCCAGTCCGGAAACGCTGGTGAAACTGGAGGGAGAAAAGTTATATACCTTTCCCCTTGCAGGTACCAGAAGAAGGGGAGCCACCAGAGAAGAGGATGAGAGGCTGGAGGCAGAACTTTTAAAGGATGAAAAGGAACTGGCAGAGCACAACATGTTAGTTGACCTTGGCAGGAATGATCTTGGGAAAATCAGTGAGATAGGCTCTGTACAGGTAGAAAAATATATGAGCATACACCGGTATTCCCATGTGATGCATATCGGTTCTACTGTTTCGGGAACCATCAGAAAGGAAAAGGATGGCCTGGATGCGATAGAGGCAGTACTGCCGGCAGGAACTCTTTCGGGAGCGCCCAAGATAAGAGCCTGTGAAATCATCAACGAGCTGGAAAACAACAAGAGAGGTATCTACGGTGGGGCAATCGGATATCTTTCCTTCACCGGCGGCATGGATACCTGCATTGCTATTCGGCTTGCGTTTTCCAAAAACGGCAAGGTGTATGTCAGGGCAGGAGCCGGTATTGTGGCAGACAGCGTTCCCGGCAATGAGTATCGGGAATGTCTGCAGAAGGCGGCAGCGGTAGTAAAGGCCGCAGGTTGTGCGGAAGGAGGAATATAAGATGGTTTTATTGATAGATAATTACGATAGTTTTTCCTACAATGTTTACCAGCTTATAGGCAGTATCAATCCTGATATCAAGGTAATCAGAAATGATGAAATGACTGTAGAGGAAATGGAAGCTCTTGCTCCGGAGGCAATCGTGCTTTCACCGGGACCTGGCAGACCGGAGGATGCCGGTGTTTGCACGGAAGTCATAAGAAGACTTGGCAGTAAAATTAAGATACTGGGTATCTGCCTGGGACATCAGGCCATCTGTCAGGTGTATGGAGCTACCATTACTTATGCAAGGCAATTGATGCACGGAAAGCAGTCAGAGGTTTTGGTGGAAAAAGACAGCAGATTGTTTGAGGGAATGGGAGAGTCCATTCTGGCAGCAAGATACCATTCTCTGGCGGCAGACCAGGATACGATACCGGATTGTTTGCGTGTGACAGCAAAAACGGCAGAGGGCGAGGTCATGGCAGTGGAGCACAAGGAATACAAGGTATTCGGCGTGCAGTTCCATCCCGAATCGGTATTGACACCGGAAGGAAAAAAGATTGTAGAAAATTTTATGAAAATATAGCACAAATGAAAATGAACAGGAGGAATTTATCATGATTAAGGAAGCCATTATCAAATTATCAAAAAAGGAAGACATCGGGTATGAAACGGCAAAAGCTGTTATGGATGAGATTATGAGTGGGGAGGCCACGGACGTACAAAAAACAGCATACTTAAGTCTGCTGTCCATGAAAGGGGAGACCATAGAGGAAATTACCGGGTCTGCTGAGGAAATGAGAAATCATGCGACAAAGCTTCCCCATGATGGAGATGTGCTGGAAATCGTAGGCACCGGTGGTGATGGTTCCAATTCCTTTAACATTTCTACCACAGCAGCTATGGTGATTGCAGCTGCCGGTGTACCGGTAGCAAAGCATGGCAACCGGGCAGCCAGCTCCAAATCAGGTGCAGCGGACGTACTGGAGGCACTTGGAGTAAATATTGCGGTATCTCCTGAAAAAAATGCGGAAATCCTGAAAAAAGCAGATATCTGCTTCCTGTTTGCACAGAAATATCATGGTGCCATGAAATATGTAGGTCCTATCCGGAAGGAACTGGGGATCCGCACCGTATTCAATATTCTGGGACCGTTGACGAACCCGGCGGAAGCCACCCTTCAGGTAATGGGCGTGTATGATGAGTCTTTGCTCACTCCCATGGCAGAGGTATTAAAGAATCTGGGCGTAAAGAGGGGACTGGTAGTGTACGGACAGGATAAACTGGATGAGATTTCAATATGTGCGCCTACCAGTGTGTGTGAAATCAAGGATGGGGAGCTTATTTCTTATGAGATTACTCCTGAACAGTTCGGTTTCACGCGTTGCACCAGAGAAGACCTGCTGGGCGGAACACCGGAAGAGAATGCGGTCATTACAAGGAGCATTCTCAGCGGAGAAAAGGGACCGAAGAGAAATGCGGTAGTGATGAATGCAGGTGCAGCGTTGTATGTAGCCGGTAAGACAGCAACACTAAAAGAGGGCGTCAGATTGGCAGAAAAGATAATTGATGAGGGTCTGGCAGAGAAGAAGCTGGAGGAATTCATCCGCCTGTCCAATGAGGAGTAGTGGTATGAATATTTTGGAAGAAATTGCGGAAAAAACAAAGGTCCGGGTGGCAGATGCAAAAAGCAAGCTTCCCCTTTCGGAGCTGAAAGCACTGGTGGCGGACCAGAATACAGATACGGGATTTCCCTTTGAAAAAGCACTGCGGGGAGAGGGCTTAAGTTTTATTTGTGAGGTAAAAAAGGCTTCCCCTTCCAAGGGCATCATAGCAGAGCATTTTCCTTATGTAGAAATAGCAAAAAGCTATGAAGCAGCCGGAGCAAACGCCTTGTCCGTGCTGACAGAACCCTTTTATTTTAAGGGCAGCAACGCGTATTTGCAGGAAATCAGAAAGGCAGTAACGCTTCCTATCCTGCGGAAGGATTTTACGGTGGATGAATACATGATCTATGAGGCCAAGGCGTTAGGCGCGGACGCGGTGCTTCTCATCTGTGCTATTTTAACGGATGATCAGCTTGCAGATTACGGCAGGCTTGCGAAGAGCCTGGGTATGTCGGCTCTGGTGGAAGCCCATGATGAGGAAGAGGTAAAAAGAGCCATAAAAAGCGGCGCTTCCCTTATCGGAGTCAATAACCGGAACCTGAAGGATTTTACGGTAGATATCAAAAATTCCGTAAGACTGCGGGAACTGGTGCCGGAAGAAATCCTGTTTGTATCGGAAAGCGGTATTAAGACAGCGGCAGATACGGCAGAGCTTAGAAAAAACGGTACGGATGCGGTGCTGATTGGGGAAACCCTGATGCGGAGCGGTAACATTGCGCAGACGTTGCAGGAACTGAAGGCAGTTTAGCGGGTGAAAAAAGTAAAGCGCAGTACTCAGGGATGGCAGGCAGGAGGTGATGAAGATGCAGATTAAGATATGCGGTCTGTTTCGCCAGGAGGATGCCGAATACGTGAACGAAGCATTGCCTGATTTTGTTGGCTTTATCTTTTGGGAAAAGAGCAGGCGTTTCGTATCGGAGGAAACGGCGACCCGGATAAAGAAGAGGCTGGATACGGGAATACGCACGGTAGGTGTATTCGTAGATGAAGATACTGAAAAGATTTTACAGCTCCTGAAAAAAGGCATTATTGATATTGCACAGCTGCATGGACAGGAAACGGAAGAAGAGGTATCCTGGTTGAAGGAGCAGTCCGGCAAGCCTGTCTGGAAAGCAGTTGTGGTGAAAAGTGCACAAGACGTAAATCGGTGGCGCAGTTCTGCTGCTGACTGTCTGGTGTTTGACGGCGGACTGGGAGAAGGCAATGTCTTTTGCTGGGAATATTTGCAGGAAATAGATAGGCCCTTTCTGCTGGCAGGTGGGATAAATGAAGAGCGGTTAAAAGAATTGCCGGCAATGCCTTACCTTGCAGGTATCGATATCAGCAGCGGTGTGGAAACAAACGGGTTGAAGGACAGAGAAAAGATTTTAAGAGTAGTGAGAAGTGTCAGAGCGTTATAACGGAGAACAGTTAAAATAAATGACAGAGTAATGAAAAATATGTGAGAAACAGGAGGATAGGAGAAAACATGAGCAGAGGAAGATATGGTATTTATGGAGGGCAGTACATTCCCGAAACTCTGATGAATGAGCTGATTCATCTGGAAGAGTCCTATGAATTCTATAAAAAGGACCCGGAATTCAACAAGGAGCTGGATGCATTATTTAAAGAATATACCGGCAGACCTTCTTTATTATATTATGCGGAAAAGATGACCAAGGATCTGGGTGGTGCAAAAATCTACTTAAAGAGAGAAGATCTGAATCATACCGGTTCCCATAAAATCAACAATGTGTTGGGGCAGGCGCTGCTTGCAAAGAAGATGGGAAAGACGAGACTGATTGCAGAAACAGGTGCCGGTCAGCACGGTGTGGCAACGGCTACGGCAGCAGCGTTGTTCGGCATGGAATGTGAGATTTTCATGGGAGAAGAGGATACGATCAGACAGGCATTGAACGTATATCGTATGGAGCTTTTAGGTGCGAAGGTGCATCCGGTGAAGAGCGGTACCAGGACGCTTAAGGACGCGGTAAATGAGGCGATGAGAGAGTGGGCGAGCCGTGTGGATGATACCTTGTATGTATTGGGTTCTGTGATGGGGCCGCACCCTTTCCCCATGATCGTACGTGATTTTCAGAGTGTGATTTCCAGGGAAGCCAGAGCACAGATACTGGAAAAGGAAGGCAAACTTCCCACCGCGGTGGTAGCATGTGTAGGTGGCGGCAGCAATGCTATGGGGGCCTTTTACAACTTTATTCCGGATAAGGACGTAAAGCTGATTGGTTGTGAGGCTGCGGGGAAGGGCGTGGATACAGCGTTTACAGCAGCTACCATTGCAACGGGCAGCGTAGGTGTCTTCCATGGCATGAAGTCCTTATTCTGTCAGGATGAATTCGGACAGATTGCACCTGTGTATTCTATTTCAGCAGGACTGGATTATCCGGGCATCGGACCGGAGCATGCTTATCTGCATGATTCAGGCAGGGCAGAATATGTGCCGATAACGGATGATGAGGCTGTGGATGCCTTTGAATATCTGGCGCGTACAGAAGGCATTATCTGTGCAATCGAAAGCGCCCATGCAGTAGCGCATGTGAGAAAGATAGCAGGACAGATGAGTAAGGATGATATCATTATCGTCAACCTTTCCGGCAGGGGAGATAAGGACGTAGCAGCAATCGCAAGATACAGGGGGGTAGATATCCATGAATAAGATACAGAAAGCATTTTCAAACGGTAAGGCATTTATTGCATTTTTGACGGCAGGAGACCCGGACGCAGCAAGCACGGTAAAATATATTCTGGAAATGGAAAGGGCCGGTGCAGATTTGATTGAAATCGGCATTCCCTTCTCAGACCCTACGGCGGAAGGTGTCGTAATTCAGGAGGCCAGCATCCGTGCCTTAGAGGGCGGCATGACCACAGAGGGCGTATTTGGGATTGTAGAGGAAGTCAGAAAACAGTCTCAGGTCCCCCTTGCCCTGATGACCTACTTAAATCCGGTGTTCCATTATGGCTACGAGAAATTTTTTGCAAGATGCCAGAGCCTGGGTGTGGATGGTATTATTGTGCCGGATCTGCCTTTTGAAGAAAAGGGAGAGGCACAAGAGGTGGCAGCACGCTTCGGTGTGGATGTGGTTTCTCTGATAGCGCCTACCTCGGAAGAAAGAATTCAGATGATAGCCAGGGAGGCGAAGGGCTTTATCTATGTGGTATCCTCCCTGGGCGTTACCGGTGTCCGTAAGGAAATCACGACTGATATCGATGGTATGGTCAAAGCAATCAGGGAGGCAACCGATGTGCCCTGTGCTATCGGCTTCGGTATCAGCACCCCTGAACAGGCGGCTAAAATGGCAAAGTCGGCAGATGGCGTTATTGTAGGAAGCGCAATCGTAAAAATTATTGCACAGTACGGTACCGATGCCGCACAGCCGGTATATGACTATGTAAAGAGTATGAAGGATGCCATAAGGTAACGGTGTTGCATTACCTGTATGGAAAGTGGTATATTTATTTTATCAGTTTTAATGGTAGCGGAACAACAAATACAGGTAAGGAGCAATAGAACATGAATCAGATGGAAAAGAATACGCAGGATATTTTGGAAGCAAAAACAGCGCTGGGCATCGAACTTGGTTCTACGAGAATCAAAGCAGTGCTGGTAGGAGAGGAAAATACGCCGATTGCACAGGGAGACCATGAATGGGAGAACCGTCTGGAGAATGGCATCTGGACTTATTCACTTGAGGATGTCTGGAGCGGGCTGCAGGACTGTTACAGTAAGCTTTCACAGGATGTGCTGGAAAAATACGGTGTGACGCTGACGAATATCGGTGCTATCGGTTTTTCTGCCATGATGCACGGCTATCTGGTATTTGATAAGGCAGGGGAACTGCTGGTTCCTTTCCGTACCTGGAGGAACACGATTACGGAGGAAGCCTCTAAAAAATTAACGGAGGAGTTTGCTTATCATATTCCTCAAAGGTGGAGTATTGCCCATCTTTATCAGGCAATCCTGAATAAGGAGCTTCACGTGCCGCAGGTGGATTTTATGACCACATTGGACGGCTATGTGCACTGGCAGCTGACAGGAGAAAAGGTATTGGGAGTGGGAGAGGCTTCCGGCATGTTCCCCATTGATACAGCCACGAAGGATTATAACCGGAAGATGATAGAACGGTTTGATGAATTGGTAGCAGAGGAACATTTCCCCTGGAAATTAGTTGACCTGCTTCCTAAGGTTCTGGTGGCAGGAGAGCAGGGCGGTGTACTGACAGAGGCCGGCGCAAGGCGCCTGGATCCTTCCGGCAAGCTACGGGCAGGTATCCCGTTGTGTCCGCCGGAGGGAGATGCGGGTACCGGCATGACTGCTACAAACAGCATTGCAAAGAGAACCGGCAATATTTCAGCGGGAACCAGCGTATTTTCCATGGTAGTGTTGGAGCATGAACTGAAAAAGGTGCATGAGGAGCTGGACCTGGTAACGACACCGGTAGGAGATCTGGTAGCCATGGTACATTGCAACAACTGCACTTCGGACTTAAATGCCTGGGTAAATCTGTTCAAGGAATGTCTGGAAAGCTTTGGACAGAAGGTGGATATGAATGAACTGTACGGAACGCTGTATCGGAAAGCACTGGAAGGAGATGCCGACTGTGGCGGTCTCATGGCATACAATTATTTTTCAGGAGAGACGATTACAGGTTTTGAGGAAGGACGTCCTTTGTTCGTACGTACCCCAAATTGCAATTTTAATCTGGCGAATTTCATGCGTGTGCATCTTTCTACCTCATTGAGTGCATTGAAGGTGGGGATGGATATCCTGACGAAAGAAGAAAATGTGCAGATGGACAGTCTCTTAGGACATGGCGGTTTGTACAAGACAAAAGGGGTAGGACAGCGGATTACGGCAGCTGCCATGAATACGCCGGTTTCCGTTATGGAGACAGCAGGGGAAGGTGGCGCATGGGGTATGGCTCTGCTGGCGGCCTACATGCTGAGAAAAAGCGAGGGAGAGAGCCTTGCGGATTATTTGAACAGCCATGTCTTTGCAGGGCAGCAGGCAGTGCGGATGGAGCCTGTAAAGGAGGATGTGGAAGGCTTCGAACAATTTATTGAGAAGTATAAGAGGGCATTGCCGATAGAAAGAGCGGCGGTAGAGAATTTCTAGTGGAAAGGAAGTATTGTGATGCTGGAAGAATTAAAGAAAAAAGTCTATGAAGCAAATATGGAACTGCCCAAATACGGACTGGTTACCTTTACCTGGGGCAATGCGAGTGCGATTGATAAGGAGAGCGGGCTTTTTGTCATTAAACCCAGCGGCGTACCTTACGAAGAGCTGACACCGGAGGATATGGTGGTCATGAATTTGGAGGGAGAAAAGGTGGAAGGGAAATATAATCCATCCTCTGATACGCCCACCCACTTGGAGTTATATAAGGCATTTCCGGAAATCGGCGGTGTGGTGCACACTCATTCCTCCTGGGCCACCAGTTGGGCGCAGGCGGGACGAAGCATTCCCTGCTATGGCACCACTCATGCGGATTATATCTACGGAGAGGTTCCCTGCCTGAGAGTATTGACGAAGGAAGAAATTGAGGAAGCTTATGAAAAAAATACCGGCCTTCTAATTGTCAGGGAATATCAAAAGCGAAATCTGGATGTAATGGCAGTACCGGCAGTCCTGTGTAAAAATCATGGTCCCTTCACCTGGGGAAAGGATGCCCATGAAGCGGTACATAATGCGGTAGTGCTGGAAGAAGTTGCCAAAATGGCGGCCAGGGCTGAGAGACTCAATCCGGCCATTCAGCCGGCCCCACAGGAATTGCAGGATAAACACTATTATAGAAAGCATGGCGCCGACGCATACTATGGACAGAACAAATGATGCGGCAAGAATCTGCAAAAGATGCCTGTTGCGGGAAATGAACGAAGCAGAATATAAAGAAAAACTGGAAAAGTATATTCTGAAGCTGGAAAAGACTGCAAGGACGGAGGAGGAACAGTATCGGAAGCGGCTGGAAGCCTGTAAGGCGTGCGACAGACTGACGGAAGGTACCTGCCAGGCCTGTGGCTGCTATGTGGAACTGCGTGCTGCCGTAAAGACAAGCCATTGCCCGTATAAACACTGGTAGATTGCGGAAGTACAAAAGAAGGTTTAAAAAAGAAAAAATAGGTAGTTGACAAAGTACCCGTCCATATGTATAATAAATCAGTGTGTGAAAACGAAAGTGTGTCTTATTTTAGGATGACTTTCGCCAGGAGTTTTCTATGTTGTTAAATTTAACTGATGTATTGACATCTGAAGGAAAAGTAAGGTCAGAAGATATTGCGATTGAGATGACTGCATTTAAAAGCCGCATGGGGAGCTTTCCAATCGTGGAGAAGAGCCCGTTGCATTTGGAACTCCGTAATATAGGAGAGAATAAAGCAGAGGTGGCAGGGCATGCAGAGATTACTCAGCAGATGTGTTGTGACAGGTGTCTGAAAGAGGTTCCGGTGCGTATTACATTGGACTTTGTACGGACTGTATTTGCACCGGATGTGAATGACAGTGAAATTTTGGATGAGAGCGATCAGGGCGTTATGGATGGCTATCAGATGGACGTAGAGGTACTGGTATACAACGAGCTTTTAATGAACCAGCCTGAGAAGGTACTTTGTAAGCCGGATTGCAAGGGAATTTGTAAGAAGTGTGGCAAAGACCTGAATGAAGGGGATTGCGGATGTGATACATTTGTTCCTGACCCCCGAATGGCGGTATTACAAGATATCTTTAACGCAAATAAGGAGGTGTAACGATGTCTATTTGTCCTAAGAATAAATCTTCCAAAGGTAGAAGAGATAAGAGAAGAGCAAACTGGAAAATGAGTGCTCCTACATTAGTAAAATGCAGCAAGTGCGGTGCATTAATGATGCCTCACAGAGTATGCAAGGCTTGTGGTTCTTACAATAAAAAAGAAATCATCAGCATGGACTAATTGCTGGAATTATGAAACCGCGAGTAGTTATTTTGTTTGAATAACCGGATTATGAAAAGTGCCACAGATGCATTCGTGCTTCTGTGGCATTTTTATTGAATACGGATCCATAATTATGCCTTGAAATAGGTATGAAAGAATTATATTATAAATACAAATTAGTTCGATAAAATATTTATTAGCTATTGACTTATCGAGAGGATTACCAAAGAGCTCGACAAATAAGAATTGACCGAGCTCTTTGAGCGAGGGATGCTTCTTGTCCGAAGGGCAAGAAGATGGAGAAAAGATGCAGAAAACTAAGAAGTTGTCGGAATATGATTTTCTGTTATGCCTAGCAGGTAAAGCGGGGCGCAGGGAAGAAAAAGAGGCCAAAACGCCCCGCAGACGTGGTAAATATGCCCCGCAGGTAAAGAAAGCGGGGCGCAGGAGAGCAAAAGGAGGCCAAAACGCCCCGCAGAAGTGGTAAATATGCCCTGCAGGCAAAGTAAGCGG
>JBJFCM010000286.1:0-4461 GCA_051888955.1 Lachnospiraceae bacterium
CTCCTTTTCATCAATCAGCCTGATTAAGCTGTCTTTGAAAGCAGCGAACTGCGCGGCATCCATTTTGCATTCAAATACAGAATTCTGTACCCGCAGCCCATAATTAACGCATTGCTTTGCAACTTTACGCAATCTTGCCTTGCCTGCTGCTGTTTCAGTAGAAACATCATACGTAACCACAATCATCATACGAGGTCTCCTTTACTTCCAAAAAAACGGTGGATAGCCATCCAAATCACCTCTGATAAACCTGGCAAGCAATAAAGCCTGCACATAAGGAACCAGTCCCCATTCAATGCTTTCCTGCAAATAAGGATGTGTCAGTTTCTCTGCCTTTTTATTCTGCCACGCCGCCAGATATTTCTTACGTCCGTCCTCATTAAGAAACACTGCTCCATTTTCTTTTTGTTCAAAATCAGCGCTATCCACTATCCTTTTATTAATGCAGGACAAAACAAACCTATCCGCATAAGGTGCTCTCAATTCCTCCAGTAAATCCAAGGCTAAGGAACATCTTCCCGGTCTGTCCGTATGCATAAATCCAGCATAAGGATCCAATCCAACCGCTTCCAGCGCAGCCACGCACATGCTGGTCAATAATGCATAAGTGAAAGACAACAATGCATTCACTCTGTCTAAGGGAGGACGCCTGTTTCTGATATCAAATCGAAATTCATCCTTTTGCTGTAAAATGAGCTGATTGAATTGAGAAAAATATCTTGCTGCCGCTTCACCCTCACAGCCTCGCAATTCTGCCATATCTTCTGCTTCTCTGACTTGTTGAAGTGTTTCCTTTAGCTGTTTCGATACTTTACACAATTCCTCTGTTTCCAACCGATTGGCATAATCTCTGACAGCTCTGTTGATTACACTTCTTTCATTATAGATTTTTCCAATAATAAAGTTTTGGGCAACCTCCAGCGCACGCTTCTCATCGTCGGCTATTCGATACTGAGTCCTCCGCAATAATATGTTGCCATAAGCTTTCCCGGTCACTTTAGCTCGAAACCTGCCGGTAGGCGACAAAAAGGTCATGGAAATATTCTGAGACGCACACTTTTCCATTAATGCCGGACTGGCTCCTGCATATCCACAGGTTACGATTGCCTCCAAATTATGTAAAGGCAGTCTTCCGATTTCTTTTTGTTTTTGGGAAATAACCACGTTCTCTCCATCCAGTGACAGATAGTAGTCATCGGAAGTAATATACAGAGTATTCAATAATTTTCTCAACTATTCACCAGCCTTTCTCATTCTTCATCTTCCAAATAGCCGGAAATATAGGATACTACCTTTTTGCTTTTTTCCAATTTGGGCAGACATATTTCTTTCAGTGAACAGGCATCACATTTCTTCGCTTTTTTTACTACAGGTGTATATCCTCTTGCATATAACTGATGCATTTCCTGAAGCAGTTTTTGGCATTCATCCCGTAATTCTTCTGTAATTTCCACCTGCTCTCTTCTTCTGGTTTCACCATAAAACAGATATGCCTCCGGTATATCCGTTACGAACATTTCTTCTAAACACATTGCCTGTGCCGTTAATTGAAGCCTGTCTTCATCGGTTATTTTAGACTTACCACGTTTATACTCTATAGGATATACCTTATAATTTCCCTCCCGTCCGGGCAGCATAATACCTTCTTCTGTCCTGTGAAACTCCACAATGTCACATTCACCGCTGATACCTAATACTCTGGAATGCACGGGCATTCCTCTGGAAATGATAATATCTCTCCTCTTTTCCGAGGAATACCCGTCATGTGCTTTTTTATGAAAAATATTACCTTCTGTTGTGAGCACATTTTCCACCCATTGCTGTTCTATATGTATCAATGCCCATTGCCTTCTGCAAAAGGAAAAATGCTGCAATCCGGCCAACTGAAGGAAGTCCTCTTCTCTATATTCAGATTCCTTCATATATTTCAGCCTTCAAGTCAGGAATTTCAGCCACTTCTATCGTAAAATCATCCGCAGTCTTTGGAATATCCACGCCCGTTTTCACTTGCACCTTTAGGCTTCTATGCACTTTTGCGGAAGAATACTGCCCCAATGGTGAATTATGTCTCCACCATATAACCTTACATACCTCCATGCTGCCTTCAGGTCTGGCGGAAGAAGCATCATTTTCAAACAGTGTAATCAGTATCTTCTTTATAATCTCTGCGTCCTCATCTGAAAATCCTGTCTTTTCAGCCAATTGATGATTGATGCTGCCATATGTCACATACATTCCAAAATCTACTCTGTGCTTCATGCCCATGGTATCTGAAGACTTCTTTTCACTCGGCTCACTGTTCACGCTCTTCGTAATCTGCATAGAAGAGATATCAACGGGCGCAACACTTACCGCTGTCTGAATAGAAACAGGTCCCCTGACACCTACCGAGACACCATCCGAACCGCTTCCTTTAAAGGCAAACACTTGTCCAAACGTTCTCACATCCAGCCATTTTCGGCAGGCTGCTGCTGCATATTTTTCTTTATCTTTCCCTGCTGCCTTTAATTCCGGTGTCTGACTGGCTCTTTCGCTCAAACTCTTGTATCCGTCCACATTTTTGTCATCCGACTGCACAAATACAGGATATCCCAAATCAATCATGCGATTTCTGATTTTTCTTTTTAAACATACATCCGATACTTCCCCAAACCCATCATAGGTTTCTCTCGGCCTGTTTCCATTCAATGGATCTCCGTTTGGATTGGCATTCTTCACACTAAATACTACCGCGAAATCAATTTTGTTTGTAAATGTACTCATACTTCATCCTCCTTATTCTCACTATTCTCTTGTTTAGAAAAATTCCGATAACTCATTAATTGACAGCTATACCCCTGCAAAAAAGTAGGCTCCAGTTTGTTCTTCTGTGTAAAATCCAATCTTGATTCCAGGCTGCTCAACCTTTTCACATAAAACCCCTTTCCACTGGAATTCAGTTTCATGATATAGGGCTGCAATTGATTTCTGATTGTCATATACGTTTCGACCGGATACCTTTGAAAACGTATAAAATATTTTTCTGCCGCAGTATTTCTTTTGGCTTCCATACCGTTTCCTGCCACCAATGCGCTTCTCTCCAGCATTTCTGCTGTGGCAAGCAACTGGCCGAAAATATAGCTTCTATCCCGGCTTTCCTCATTTAATTCCATATTACGTTCCTCCTTCTTTACTCCGCTTTCCATTTCCCACTTTCTCAACAGTGCGCAGGTCAGTGCAATGTCATTATTCCAATCAAAATAATTATCATAATGCATGGGATTGATTACTTTCTGTACAGCAGACAGCACTACATCATGTGGCAGTCTTCTTCCCTCCACGATACACGGTATGATTCGTTCCCGCATGTTCTTATTCAGCTTGTCGTTTTTGTCCCCTGCTACCAAATTTACAATTTCAATCAGTGAGGGGGACCAAGGAACCGGCTTTACATTTTTACGAAGCTTCTTAAGCCAGCAGACTTCTGTTTTCCACTTTGAAATATTCTCAACAAACTGTTTTGCTTCATACTTTTGATAGAATGGTATGGATAACCTGCCCGTGGTTGCAGCCTCGACTCCCATTACAATAACACTGGCACTTTCCACCGGCACATCTTTGGATCCCCATATCGCTTTTTTCACCTGCTTCGCATATTCCTCATCCGTATAGGCCGTTTCTTCCTCTTCGCAGAAAGAAAATTCGTCAAAGGGATTCTGCAAATCAGGATTCTCTGCTGACCAAACCACAAAAACCTGTTCTCCGACTCTTAAGCATGCCTGCTTCGCAATCAGCCAGCGCAAAGCATTATGCGCCTTTTGGGAGATTTCATAACTTACCATGGCTACCTGCCCACTTTTCTGAAATCTGCCCTTATAAGTAAAGAAGCCGGAAGCATCATTAGAAGATATCAGCTTTGCTTTGTCTGCTGTATGCCTGACCTTAGCAGGATGCTTTTCGGCGCACGGAACGATTTCTCCCGATACATAACACAGTTCCTTCTGATCCTGTTTTGAAAGATAGTATTCGATGTAGCTGTCAAATACCTCGTTATCGCAATACAGCCTGCTCTCAGCTTTGCCCGGTATATCAACCGAAAACCGCACGAACCAGTCCTCTAATGCTATTCCCTGCTGCTTTTCAGCAGAAATCTTTCCATTCTCAAATGAAAATAATCCAGCCTGTAGCAGATCATGCATCACAGTTCCCTGTTTCAGATACAGGTATACACTCTTTCTCTGTGGCAAAACCGATGGAAATGATGCCCTTTCTTCCAGTTGTTCCATATACTTGAAATATTTCTCCATCTTATTCCCCGGTACAAAGCTTGTATAATCTCCCGCTATATATTCCAGCTTATCTGCCAGTGGATGTGGAAAAGCTGCACTACCACTCCTGCTTCCCGAGTCCTCTGTTACCGGAATTACCGTGATTGCATCTTCTTTTTCTACCCTAAAAGCTCTGTTGAAATTTCCCTCTGCA
>JBJFCM010000287.1:0-4432 GCA_051888955.1 Lachnospiraceae bacterium
CAACAGGAGATGAGCATATGATATATGAAGTAACCGAAAAAGATAAAGTCAGTAAATTATTTGAAGGCTGGCAGGAAACCCTGATTTGGTCATGCCTGCAGAATATCATGGGACATATTTATGTAAAAGAGAGAGAGCAGCCCGCGTCTGCGGTTGCAGTGCTGGGAGATTTCTGCTTTTTTGCCGGAGAGCCGGATAAGGAGCTTATCCTGGCAAAGCCTGAGTGGTGTAAGCAGGATTTTATTATTATGGTTCCGCAAAATGAAGCCTGGGAAGAAATAATTGAAGCCTGTCTGAAAACAAAAGTAAAGAAGGTGACCCGTTATGCTATCAGGAAGGAACCGGATATTTTTGACAAAGTTGCGCTGCAACAGGCAGTAGATACATTGCCGGAGGGTTTCACACTACAAATGATGGACGAGGAACTGTTCTGGCGTTGTAAGAAAATCCCATGGTGCAGAGACTGGGTATCCCAATATCCTGATTATAAAATGTATGCAGAATATGGATTGGGAGCCATTATTTTAAAGGAGGGAGAGCCTGTTTCGGGAGCATCTTCCTATTCGGGATATTTGGGCGGTATTGAGATAGAAATTGACACGAAAGAAGAATACCGGAGAAAAGGTCTTGCCTATATATGTGGTGCAAAGCTGATTCTTGCGTGCCTGGAAAAGGGCTGGTATCCCAGCTGGGATGCCCAGAATAAATGGTCGGTAGCATTGGCGGAAAAGTTAGGATATCATTTTGACCATGAATATACGGCATATGAAGTAACTTATACAAACTCTTGACTCGTCCCTTAGGGGAGGTTATAGCATAGCCTTATCAACAAAAAGGAGGCTATGTATGAGTACATGTATTGAAGCAAATGACTTAACAAAGTCATTTCATGGAAGAACTGTGGTAGACGGACTTTCTTTCCATGTGGAGACAGGGGAAGTATTTGGACTTCTGGGGCACAACGGGGCAGGAAAAAGTACAACGATTGACTTACTGCTCGGTTTGAAGAAACCGGATAAGGGAACTGGAACGATTTTGGGGATGGAACCCCGGGACAATCGGAAGGCAGTATTTGAACGGGTTGGTGTGCAGCTACAGTCATCTAACTATCAAAACAATATCCGTGTGGATGAAATCTGCAAACAAATGTCTGCATTATATGAGAATCCGGAGGATTATCACACACTGTTACGTTTCTTTTCTTTGGATAAGTTCGAAAAATCACAGGTAAACAAGCTGTCCGGCGGAGAAAAACAGAGATTATCTATTGCAATGGCATTAATCAACAAGCCGGAAATTGTATTTTTAGATGAGCTGACGACCGGATTGGATACGGCAGCCAGAAGAGATGTATGGAGGCACTTAAAGGAACTAAAGAATAAGGGAACCACCATTTTTCTGACGACTCATTATATGGAGGAGGCAGAGAGTCTTTGTGACCGCATTTTCCTGATCAAAGATGGGAAAAAGGTTATTGAGGGGACGGTAAAAGAGGTAATAGAACGCAGTCCCTATGATAATCTGGAAGAAGCGTATCTTTGGTATATGGGAGAGGAGGTTGCAGGATGAAACGTTTTTGGAAGCTATATTGGATTGAACAGAAATTATCTCTTCGTTCCGGGGATATGCTATTGTTTGGCGTAGCGATGCCGGTGGGGATTATGATATTGATTACCATGATTGCCGGTCAAAAACAAGCAGGAGAGGGTTATACTTATCTGGAGAGCTCCTTTGCTTCCCTGATTGCGGTAGGCATATGCGCATCAGCATTCATGGGAATTCCCCTGACGATAACAGACTATCGGGATAAGAAAATATTAAAGCATTTTTTTACTACACCATGCAGTCCTATGTGGATTTTGGGAAGTGATATGCTTTGTGGTGCGGGAACTGCCATGTTGTCTGCCGTATCCGTATCCTTGGTCTCAGTCCTTTTTCTGGGATATGAAATGAGGGGAAATATACCGGCATTTATCGGTGCATGGTTTTTGACTCTGGCAGCCATGTTCAGCATAGGTCTTCTGATGGCGAGCCTGTGCAGGACAGTAAAGTCCGTGAATGCTGTGACCAGCCTCGTGTATTTCCCGATGCTGTTTTTATCCGGTGCAACGATACCATATGAACTGTTCCCAACCGGATTACAGAAGGTGGCGAATGTACTGCCGCTAACGCAGGGGATTAAGCTGATGAAGGCTGTCTCCATGGGGTTAGAAATGGATTCAATATGGAAGATTGTCGTACTGCTTGTGGGGATTACACTGGTTTGCGGTGCGATTTCAGTAAAGACATTCCGGTGGGAATAAGCGGGGAGCAGGAGGTACATATGATAGAAATGAAAATGAATCAGCAGCATCCACCCTTTGATGTAAAACAGAAAGCGCATTTATATAAAATCGGCATGTTTGCAAATATGAACCGTGTCACGATTAAGACACTCCGTTATTATGACGAGCAAAAGCTGCTGACGCCGGTATATGTGGATGAAGAAAATGGTTACCGTTATTATGAGGCAGGACAGATGGCAGATCTGCACCGCATTATCGCGCTAAAAAATATGGGCTTTTCCATAGAAGATATTCGGAGTATGATAAACGGAGCAGAAGAAAAGTCTCTGCTTCTGGGAAAGAAACAGGAAATATTAAAGGAGCTTGCTTCACTGACCGCCAAACTGGCTGAGGTGGAAAGCTATCTTATGAAGGACGACATGGATCTGTCGGCTCCGGTTCTCATCAAGAAAATTCCGGAGGTGATTGTCTGCACCATGGAGCAAAGAATTGAATCTTATGATGCCCTGTTTCAACTTATGCCGGAAATGGGAGCACAGATGGAGCAGCTTGGCTGCATCTGTGCGGAACCGGAGTATTGCTTTACCCATTATCTGGAGCCGGGATATAAGGAAGAAGCCATTCTGGTTGAAATTTGTGAGGCAGTAACAGAGAAGAAGCCGGATAACGGTAAAGTAACATTTAAGGTGCTTCCGGAGATTTCTGATGCAGCCTGCATCTTTCATAAAGGTTCCTATGATACCCTTCACAAATCATATGCAGCACTGCTTAACTATATTGAGGAAAATGGTTATGAGATTTGTGGGAATATCAGAGAGTCCTATATTGATGGCGTGTGGAACAAGGACACTGCCGAGGAATGGCTGACGGAGATACAGATTCCGGTGCGTCCGGGGCGGGAAAAATCATAGTACTATATTATCAAAAACCGCTATGGCTTTGCCGTAGCGGTTTTTTGCGTATACAAAAGCCGGGGCAACAAAAGACAATAAGAAATTCTTTTGACAAAGAAGGTATAATCTTTATAATAAGATTCATGAGGGATTTACGAAGGAGGTTAGAAAATGACACCATTGGTGAGTATTATTGTGCCGGTTTATAATTCGGAGAAAACTCTTTCAAGATGCATCGACAGTATCTTAAATCAAACATACAGAGAATTTGAGCTGATATTACTGGATGACGGAAGTACGGATGCTTCCGGTCAGATTTGTGATACATATGCAGCAAAGGATGCACGCATCCGTGCTGTACATAAAGAAAATTCAGGGGTTTCGGATACCCGTAATCAGGGAATTGCCATGGCAAAAGGGGAATATCTGCAGTTTTTGGACAGTGATGACTGGATTACGCCGGAGGCTACGGGACTTTTCGTGCGTACGGCGACAGAAACCCAATGTGATATGGTGATTGCGGATTTTTACAGGGTAATCGGAGAGCGTGTTTCACAAAAGGGAGCAATAGAAGAAGATGGTCTGATGGACAGAGTGGCCTATGCAACGAATATGATGCAGAGGCCTGCGGACTTTTACTATGGAGTTTTGTGGAATAAATTTTATAAACGTTCCATTATTGAAGAGCATCAATTAAAAATGGACAGTTCTATCAGTTGGTGTGAGGATTTTATATTTAATCTGGAATATATTCGACATGTACAGTCTATCTATGCACTAAAGGTGCCGATATATTATTATGTGAAAACCAAAGGCTCGCTGGTTTCACAGGGCATGAGTATGAAGAAAACGATTCAGATGAAACGTACGGTATTTGCTTACTATAACGATTTTTATAAGGATGTTTTTGGCGAGGAAGACTATGAAAAGAGAAGAATCCAGGTATATCGTTTCCTGATTGAAGCTGCCGGTGACGGCTCCATTCTGCTGGGCAATTATAAGCTTGGTACGGAACGGACCAATGTAAGTGAGGGAGTACAGGAAGGAGAGGGCTTCTTCTTTGATGTTTACAGAGAACGGAAGCTCCAGGAAAGATTGTTTGACGTGGTAGCCTTGAAAAATGAGTTATTAACCGTCGATGTAAAGCTGTTGTATTTCTTAAGCCAGCCTCATGAAAATTGTACATTGAAAGAGATGACAAATATTTTAAATATCACCAGAAGAGAGCTGACTTTATCAATCCAAAGGCTACTT
>JBJFCM010000288.1:0-4412 GCA_051888955.1 Lachnospiraceae bacterium
GATTGATGCGAAGCAGGAAGCATGGCTGAAGGATGTATTTCGTGAAAACTTCGGGCAGGGAACCATCATTGTATTCCATCACCCTATTGTATGGGAAATTCCCCAGCTGGGAATGCCGGTAAGCGAAAGCTTTGCAGAGATTATAAAGAACAGTGATACCATCGGCATTCTGTGTGGACATACCCATAGCAATAATATCAGAAACTGGAACGGTGTTACCCAGTACACAGCGGATTCTCTGGCATTCGGTATGGAAGTTGGGCAGGATAACATTGCTTTTGTGGATAAAGTCGGTATCAATATCTACAACATAGAAGCACAGGAAATCAGTGTCCATACGGAAAGCATTAATCCGGCTAAGCAGGTTTTTGCAGAATTTAGTATGGCAGATATGATGAAATTCATGAAATAGTGAAAGAAGAGGAGAAAACGATGAAAAAATTATTATGTCTCATAATGAGTGTTGTTTTGATGATGACCTGCCTGACAGGCTGTGGCAGTACGGGTTCTGACAGTGCAGATGATGGAGTCAGCATTAAAAGTGCAGAAAATACGGATGCCTATTTGGATCCGGCCAACCCGATTACCGTTACATTTTACTCCTACAGCTTATCCTATCCTTCTATGAAAGGCGGTATGGAGCACCTGATTCAGTCCTTTAATGAAACCATTGGTGCGGAGAAAGGAATTATCGTGGAAGGGATTGCGGATGATATGATGTCCAAGTTCAAATCCGATATACAGGCCGGCAATCCGGTAGATATCGTGCAGATGCCTTTCAGTCAGGTTGACACGGTAAGGACTGCTTTGGGCTTTAAAGCATATGAGGATGTTTTCCCGGAAGCAGAGCTGTCTGCCCATTTAGAGGGAATTTCCGAGAATGCTCTGTCTCTGGCAAAGATAGACGACAAGATGTATGGACTTGCCTTTACCTTCAGTACACCTATTCTCTATATTAACGGCAATCTGTTTGAGGAAGCAGGCTTAGATCCTGAAAATCCTCCTACCACCTGGGATGAAATGTTAGACATGGCAAAGACCATTAAAGAAAAGACCGGCAAGAATGGTTTTGCATTATCACCTACCAATGGCTGGGTAACAGAGGGAATCATCTATACTGCCGGTTCCGATATTGTGAACGCAGATAAGACAGAAGCGGTATTTGCCAATGAAGAAACAGCAGCGGCACTTGCCACTTGGAAGGAATTCTTTACCTCAGGCTGTGCAGTGGCAGGAACCGATAATGAGGCAATGCAGGAATTTATGGCTGGAAACGTTGCCATGCATATTCAGTCCACTTCCGTATTATCCGGTATGATTGCTTCCGCAGAAGCAGGCGGCTGGAAGCTTTATGGTGCAGCAATGCCAAACATCGGAGAAAAAGAGGCAGTGCCTGTAAACTCAGGAAGCTGTCTGGTAGTCAATCCGGATTCTAAAGAAAAAACTGCTGCAATCTGGGAATTTATCAAATATGTAACCGGTGATGAAGGCTATACCATTATTACTTCTGAAATCGGCTATCTGCCCCTTAGAACTTATCTGGCAGATGACCCTGCATATCTGAAGGATTTCGTAGACAAGTATCCGCTGTTAAGAATCAACCTGGAGCAGCTTGACCGTATCCGTGCGGTAACCATCTGGCCTGGAGATTGTGCAGCTGAAGCTTATACCATTTTTACTGATGCCATACAGAAAGCCCTGACAACGGACGAGGACATTCTTGAGGTATTGCAAAAGGCACAGAACGATATTAATGCTCTGCTACAGGAATAAAAAAGAATCAGAAGGCTGATGAACAGAAATAGAGGAAAATATGGACATTCTTGTTACGAAATCTAAAAGTACAGTGCCTTCACAAACCATGATACGGACGGCATTTTCTGTAAAGAAGAAGAAAAAAATAAATGTAAAACCTTATTTATTTCTTCTGCCGGCCGTAGCCATGCTGGTTTGGTGGGTTTATAAGCCGTTATTTGCCACTCTTCGCTACAGTCTTTATGAGTGGAATATGGTACCGGGTACACAGGCCGTATTTGTGGGCTTTAAAAATTTTGTGAAATTGGTGAACAATAAATACTTTGGCACGGCTGTTTTAAATACCGGTATTTACATTCTGGGGATGATGCCTTTCTCCATTGTTATCCCGGTTTTTCTTGCAGTAGCAACACAGGGGTTGAAGGATAGGACGAAAAGAATATACCGCGCTTTTTTCTTTATCCCCATGATTATGGCACCGGTGGCAGTCAGTACGATCTTTCAGTGGCTGCTGCATCCCAGCAATGGTCTTATCAATCATTTACTGCAGGAACTGGGAATTACGGAGAACAGTATTTCCTTTTTTTCAGACCCTAAGTTTGCAAAATTGATGATTATTTTAATATCCGGTTGGAAAATGATTGGTTTTGCCACCCTGATGTTTTCTTCCGCATTGAGCGGAATCGATAAGCAGTATTATGAAGCAGCTGCTCTCGACGGTGCCGGAAGATTCCGCAGTTTTTATCATATTACGCTGACTATGCTCTCGCCTACTATCATGATGATGCTGATGATGAGCATATTGTTCTCCAGTCAGTGGAGTTTTGCTTATATCGATGTATTGACCCAGGGAGGTCCCTTTGGTACGACCACCAACATCTATTATCTGATGTACAAGTTCGCATTCGGGGATATGAATGTAGGAGTGTGTGCGGCAGCAGCAACCATGTTCATGGTAATATTCGGTATCATAGCGCTGATTTTGCAATCGATTACCAAAAAGGTTGCATTTTACGATAACTGATAGGAAGGAAATACTAAAATGAAGAAAATCGGTTTAAATACATGCAGGCACTTTTTGCTGCTGCTGTTGTCCTTTATTGCGGTGTTTCCGCTATATTGGATGATCATTTCTTCCTTTAAGGGAGAGGCGGAAATTTTTAATTATTCGCTTTTGCCGGAAAGCCTGAAGCTAACAAATTATATCTATGCTTTTTGCGAGATACCGGTTTTAAGGATGTTAATCAATTCCCTAATCAACAGCACGCTTCAGATGATTTGTCAGCTTATTTCAGCAATCCTGGTGGCTTATGCGCTGATGCGGTGGGAATTTAAGGGAAAGGCAGTGATTTATGGTATTCTGACGCTGACCTGGCTGATACCTTTTCAGGCAATCATGGTTCCCAACTACATCCAGATTAATGAGTGGGGATTGAATGGCAGCCTGATAGCGATTATCCTGCCCAATATGGTGTCGGCATTTGCCTGTATTTCCATGTACCAGTCTTTTCAGTCCTTTCCGAAGGCGCTGATTGAAGCGGCATTGATTGATGGCAGTGGAGAGCTTACCATACTTACCAAAGTGGTCTTTCCGACCATGAAGGCTACTATCGCATCCTTGGGAATTATGCTGTTCATCAATTCCTGGAATGACTATATGTGGGCGATGCTGGTGGTGAAGAAGCTGGAAAATGCGCCTATACAGATTGGGTTGAAATCCTTTGTAAGCTCAGATGTGAACCTGTGGGGCTCGTTGATGGCGGCAACGACGGTATCCTGTATACCTATTTTAGTCTTATATCTGTTTTTGCAAAGAAATATTGTGGATTCCTTTATGAAATGGGGGATTAAATAATGAGTGAAATTGAAACGGCAAAGCCGTTAGCGTTGGAAAGCGCTTATAATGTAAGAGATATCGGGTTTTATTGCAATAAGGACGGCGTAAAATTGAAGGAAGGCAGGTTCTTAAGAGCGGATGCCCTGGGAAATCTGACCGAGAAGGATAAAACGAAGCTGGAGGAATATGGCGTTAAAGCGGTTGTAGATTTGAGAAGTCCTGTTGAAATTGAAAAAGCGCCCTGTAAACTGTGTGAAAGCGGAAAAGTGGAGTATTATTCGGTTCCTATGTTTGATAATATCCAGTCCAATGATGGGACCCAGAAGATGCCTCACAGCCTGTATGAATTGTATGTCAGCCTGTTAGATAACTGTCAGGAGCAGATAAAAAAGGTATTGCAGATATTCATCGACCACCGCGAGGGCTGTTGCCTGTTCAACTGTTCTGCAGGCAAGGACAGAACCGGTGTGATTGCCATGCTGTTGTTGGGCCTTGCAGATGTGGATGAGGATACCATAGCTGCAGACTACGGTGTCAGTGCGGGGTACATGGAACCGGTATTTGCACCCCAGAGACAGGCTATGGAAGCGGCGGGCTATGGGAAAGCTGCATTTTTACTGCTTTCCGATCCGGCACAGATGCACAAAACGGTGGATTATGTCAATGAAAAGTATGGCGGTATCAAGGAATATCTTCGCAGACTCTTATCCAAAGAAGAATACAGGCTTCTGCAAAGCGGACTGGTTGGATAGAAGCAGAAAAATGAAGGTCCCCGGAGCTTACAGCTCTCTGGGGACTTTACTATTATATTTATCTAATA
>JBJFCM010000289.1:0-21334 GCA_051888955.1 Lachnospiraceae bacterium
TTCTATCTGCAATTTAAAAAGAAGTTCGGGATGTCGCCGTCGGAATATAGGAGGCAAGCATGAAAAATCGCTACTCACTCAGCGCAAACTGGCTGTTATACAGCTCCGCATAGAAGCCGTTTTTTGCAAGCAGCTCCTTATGGTTGCCCTGCTCGATGATATGGCCGTCCTTCATCACCAGTATCACGTCTGAATCCACAATGGTGGAAAGGCGGTGGGCGATAACAAAACTGGTCCTGCCCTCCATCATTTTTGCGAATGCCTTTTGGATACGGATCTCCGTGCGGGTATCGATGGAGGAGGTTGCTTCGTCCAGTATCAGCATGGGCGGCAGGCACAGCATGACGCGGGTAATGCACAGAAGCTGCTTCTGGCCCTGGGACAGGCCTTCCCCATCCTCGGAGAGTACAGTGTCATAGCCCTGGGGCAGACGCTTGATAAAGCTGTGGGAATGGGCTGCTTTGGCCGCTGCGATGATTTCCTCTTCCGTAGCGTCCGGTTTGCCCATTATAATATTTTCCCTTACGGTACCGGCCTTCAGCCAGGTTTCCTGCAGCACCATGCCGTAGTTTTCCCGAAGGCTCTTTCTGGTCATATTCCTGATGTCGGTGCCATCCACCGAAATGCTTCCTGCGTCCACATCATAGAAACGCATCAGGAGATTGATGATCGTGGTCTTGCCACAGCCGGTAGGGCCTACGATGGCCACCCGTTTGCCGCTTTCCACGTTCAGATTCAGGTTTTCAATCAGCTTTCTGTCAGGCACATAGGAAAAAGCCACATTTTCCAGGTTCACTCTGCCCTCTGCATCGGTAAGCACTTTTGCATCCGCCGGTTCCTCCACCTGGGGTTCCTCCTCAATCAGTGCAAAGATACGTGCTGCGCAGGCGAGCGCATTCTGGAACTCCGTAAATACGCCGGAGATTTCATTGAAGGGCTTGGTGTACTGGTTAGCATAGCTTAAAAAGCAGGTCAGCGTACCGACCGTGATACCGCCGTTAATAGCAGAGATAGCGCCGGAAATGCATACCCCCGTATATACCAGGCTGTTGACAAAACGGGTAGCCGGATTGGTAATGGAGGAAAAGAAGATGGCCTTTAAGGAATAGCCTGCCAGCTTTTCATTGATTGCATCAAAACGGGACATGGCCTTATCCTCATAGCCAAAGGCCTGCACCACCTTCTGGTTGCCGATCATTTCATCAATCAGGGCCGTCTGGTCCCCTCTTGTTTCGGATTGCAGTTTGAACATCTTATAGGTTCTTCTGGCAATGAAGCTTGCCACAAAAAGGCTCACCGGTGTAATGCAGACTACCACCAGTGTAATGCCCACATTTTCCCTGAACATAAAAATCAACGTGCCAAAGATGGTGATGATGCCGGTAAAGAGCTGGGTAAATCCCATAATCAGTCCGTCAGAGAACTGGTCCACATCCGCAATGACACGGCTCACGATTTCCCCGTAAGGGTGCGCGTCCAGATATTTTAAGGGAAGTATCTGAATCTTGTCAAAGGCATCCCTTCTGATATCCCGCACCACATGATAGGCAATTTTATTGTTGCATACGCTCATAACCCACTGGGACACGGCAGTAAAGGCAATGACCACTGCCATTTTCTTCAAAATGGCGAAAATCATGGTAAAATCCACTTTTCCCGGCTCTAAGATGTAGTCGATGGCATCGCCCGTCAGAATAGGGATATACAGGGTCAGGGTCACGGTAACAGCTGCGCATACAATGGAGCAAATCATGAAGAACCAGTATTTGCTGATGTATTTCAGCACTTTTTTCAATGTCTCCATCTGGCCTTTGGCTTTTCCGCCTGCCGTCTGCTTCTTTTGAGAAATATTTTCTGTCTGTCCGCCCATTATGCCTGCACCTCCTTACGCTTGTCCGGATACTGGGAATAATAGATTTCCTGATACACCTCACAGGAAGAAAGGAGCTCCTCGTGGGTGCCCTTGCCTGCTACCTCGCCGTCATCCAGCACGATAATCTGGTCGGCGCTTAAGATGGAGGACGCACGCTGGGATACGATAAAGACCACCGGTGCCTTTTCCATACCATGTATCGCTCTGCGGAGCTTTAAATCCGTCGCATAGTCCAGTGCGGAAGCGCTGTCATCCAGTATCAGGATTTCCGGCTCCCTTACTAAGGCTCTTGCAATGGTAAGACGCTGTTTCTGGCCGCCGGATAGGTTCTTGCCGCCCTGGCTGATCATGGTATCCATGCCGTCCGGCTTGCTGTCCACAAATTCCGCCGACTGGGAAATTTCCAGTGCTCTGCGAAGCAATGCTTCCGTGTCGGCTTTTTCTTCCTCTTCTAAGCCCATCAGCAGGTTGTCCCGAATCGTGCCTTTAAACAGCACCGCCTTCTGAGGCACGACGCCCACCTTCGCCCGCAGGGCCTTCAGGGAATATTCTTCCACGGGAACGCCGTCCACCCTGATGCAGCCCTTTGTGGCTTCATAAAATCTGGGAATGAGATTTACCAATGACGATTTACCGGAACCGGTACCACCGATAATGCCGATGGTCTGTCCGCGCATGGCTTTAAAATCAATATCCGTCAAGCTTTCTGCCCCGGCTCCCGGATAGATCAGGGAAACATGGTCGAATTCCACCACCGGGATATCGGCAGCACTGCCGTTCTTGGAGGCTGCTGTCTCTGCCTGTTCTGCAGCCGATGCACCTGTCTCGCCGATACTGCCTTCCTTCATACCCGGCTCTATCTCCAGCACGCTTTCAATACGGTTGCCGCAGGCAATGGCTTTGTTGACCGTAATAATCAGATTGGCCAGCTTTACCAGCTCCACCAGTATCTGTGACATATAGTTTACCAGCGCCATGACCGCACCCTGGGTCAGGATACCGCTGTCCACTTTGATGGCGCCGATCCACAGCAGGGCTATGGTACCGCCATTGACGATAACGTAGGTGACAGGATTCATCACCGCAGAAATCCTGCCTACAAACATCTGCATGGCTGTCAGCTTTTCGTTACTCCCCTTAAATTCCTCTATTTCCTCTTCTTCCTTGTGGAAAGCGCGCAGAACACGGACACCGGTCAGATTGCCTCTGGTAATGCCCAGCACCTTATCCAGACCCGCCTGCACTTTTTTATAGAGAGGAATACTGATCAGCATGATGCCAAAAACCACAACGGACAACAGCGGTATCACCACTACGAACACCAATGCCGCCTTCACATCAATAGTAAACGCCATCACCATGGCCCCCAGCACGATAAAGGGGGAGCGCAGGAACAGACGCAGTACCATATTGACACCGTTCTGTACCTGGTTGACATCGCTGGTCATGCGGGTAATCATGGTCGAAGTGCCCATCGTATCCATCTGGGAATAGGACATTTTCTGCATATGTCCAAACAGCGCATGCCGCAGCTTGGTAGCAAAGCCTACTGCCGCCTTGGCCGAAAAGAACTGCGCAGTAATGGAACAGACCAGCCCGATAATGCCCAGGGAAATCATCACAAAACACATTTTCCCCACATATCCCTTATCCCCATTGGCAATGCCCACATCCACGATCCGCTTCACCACAATCGGTATCAGCAGTTCAAAGGAAGCCTCCAGCATTTTAAACAGGGGTGCCAGCACCGTTTCTTTTTTATAATCCTTTAAAAATACAAGTAATTTTTTCATAAAAACCTCTCACAATCACCGGTAATCATAAATCTGTGCACCGTTATTTTCCGCGGAAATCAGGCTTTCCACATCCACATAATGCTTTTTGTAGTTGTCGGCATCCACATAAACCGCCACCTGCTGCCCTATGTAAAGCTCCGGGTCAATCCAGATATTGCCACTGGAAAAGAGATAGAGCGCCCCGGTATAGATATCCTCATATTTGCATTCCAGCCTCCAGGGATGTCTGCCGTTGACCGCATAGTTGTAATTCCGACTCCCACCGGTTACCTCTGCCATGATCCGTCTGCCGTTCTGCATCAGGTATTGTTTCTTTTTCTTACGTTTCCCCAATACCAACAGAAAAACACACCCGATAATAAAGAAAGGCACGCCCACACAGCCCAATATTAAGGTAGGCAGATATAACAGTGCGGCCGTCCGCACCTTCTGGGGATTTTCCGTATTCACATACAGGGCAATATCCTTTCCTACCCGCATATTACTGCTATACTCGCTTAAATCCGCTTCATACTGCCGTCCATTATAGGAATATTCCACGGAGATTGCACTGCTGTAGATTTCTGTAATAGTGCCGGTTACTTTTTCCGAAGTTCTCTCCGTATTCCAGGAAAAAAAAGCACATACCAGCGCTATAGCCAGCATCAGAACACCTGCTATAAGAAAACTGATTCCCAACAGCTTTTCAACCCGGCTCTCTCTTACTTTTTTCTTCATGTCCGCTCCTTTACTCTGTAACAGATTTCACACTCTTCGTAATCATACCACAATTTTACAGAAAGAAAAACATAAAAAAAGAGGCCGCCGTAAAATTTTACAGTTGCCTCTCCTTATCTCCTCTAAATCTCTATTTCTCCGTCGAATACATGGGTTGCAGGGCCTGTCATATAGACCAGATTGGCTTTCCTGTCCCAAAAGATCTCCAGGTCACCGCCCAACAGCTTTACCGTCACCTGTTCGTCGGTAAGACCGTTCAGGACACATGCCACTACCGTAGCACAGGCTCCCGTTCCACAGGCTAAGGTCTCACCGGTTCCTCTCTCCCATACCCGCATCTGGACACAACCTCTGTCTATTACCTTTACGAACTCTGTATTGGTACGCTTGGGGAACCGTTCATGGTTCTCGAAGTAAGGGCCGATCTTTTCTATTTCCAGGTTCTCCACATCATCCATGAATACCACCGCATGGGGATTTCCCATGGATACACAGGTCATATGGTATTCTTTTCCCTGTACCATGATGGGCTCATCCACTACCTGTTCCTTATCAGACTCTACAGGTACCTTTTTTGCTATAAGTTCCGGTGCACCCATATTCACCTTTACCAGCACTACCTTTTTATCCTGGATGGCCAGGCACAATTGCTTTATTTTGCCGGCACTGATGATGCTGATTTTCTTTTTATCGGTAAGCCCTTTGTCATAGACATATTTTGCCACACAACGGATACCGTTGCCGCACATCTCAGCTCTGCTGCCGTCCGCATTATACATCTCCATCTCAAAGTCGGCTTCCTCGGAAGGATTGATGAAAATCACGCCATCCCCTCCGATACCAAAATGCCTGTCACTGAGACGCTTTACGATTTCGGGCTTTTTGCCGGCATCAATATGCTCTTTGCTCCCATCCACATAAATATAGTCATTGCCACAGCCATGCATTTTTGTAAATTTCATACGCATTCCTTCCTCCGTTTTCTTTACCACCATTATAACCGCAATGAATGCCGTCTGAAATAGTTTTTTTAGATACAGGCTATGCAAAAAATGCTCTATACCTTCATCATCGACAATACCATCTGTGCTGTCTCTACCATATTGGTGCTGGAATCCATACTGCATTTCTGAATATAACGGTGCGCTTCCTCCTCCGTCATATTGTTACGCTCCATGAGAAGTGCCTTCGCTTCCTTGATAATGACCACTTCCTCTGCGTTACGCTCCCTGGGCTTTTCTTTCCTTTTCCGCCTGCGCCGCTCTATACTTTCTACCATCATGCTGACCGTGTTGATCAGATCATGTACTTTAAGAGGCATGGCAAGGCATACGATGTCATTGCCCAGGCACTCACTCAGGTAGTGCTGGGATGCCATCAGAAGCATCTCAAATCCTATAGGTAAGAAATCATGTAACTCCGAATACAGCATATCCATCATTTTATAGCAGCAGATAATGATACCGTCGTTTAACCCATCGGCCAGACTGATGGCCTGCGTACCTGTCGTACATACACCGGTTACATTGAAACCGTTTCTGACAAGCAGGTTCCTGATACTCTTCGCATCCTCTATTTTAGGAAAAACGACAATGATATTCGTCACACGATCACCTCCTTATTACGTCCATTGACGTTTCTATCAGAAGGTGATGTCAAAACTTATACAAATACTCATTAATCTCCCAATCCGTTACCTGGGAACGATATTTACTCCACTCGTTCTTTTTCGCTGCAATATATCTTTCTGAGACATGCTTGCCGAGAACATCCTGTACGAACTGGTCCTTCTCCATTTCCACAATGGCCTCCATAAGAGTGCCGGGCAGTTCTTCAATCCCGTATTGCTTTCTCTCTGCATCACTCATATCGAAGATATTACAGTCCACGCTTTCGGGTGGCTCAATCTGATTTTTGATACCATCTAAACCTGCCATCAGGCAAAGCGCCAAAGTCAGATAAGGATTGGCCGAAGGATCGGGACTTCTCAGCTCGATGCGGGTTCCCTCTCCATAGGATGCCGGAATGCGAATGAGCGGACTTCTGTTCTTTGCGCTCCATGCCACATATACCGGTGCCTCGTAACCCGGTACCAGCCTCTTATAGGAATTGACAAGGGGATTGGTCACTGCTGCCATCCCCTTTACATGCTTCATCAGACCGCCGATGAACCAGTAAGCCTCTTTACTTAAACCTCTTTCGTCCGTATCATCGCTGAAAATATTCTTTCCATCCTTGGACAGGGACATATTGATGTGCATGCCGGAGCCACTGACACCATGCTTGGGCTTAGGCATAAAGGTAGCATGCAGTCCGTGCCTTCTGGCAATGGTCTTGACTGCCAGCTTAAAAGTCATGATATTGTCTGCTGTTGCAAGAGCCTCGTCATACTTAAAATCGATTTCATGCTGGGCAGGCGCTGCCTCATGATGGGAAGCCTCAATTTCAAAGCCCATCTCCTCCAGTGTCAAAACCATATCTCTTCTGGCATTTTCCCCAAAATCAATAGGTCCCAAATCAAAATAGCCGGCCTGTTCATGGGTAATCGTCGTAGGAAGAGCATTTTCATCCGTATGGAACAGGAAGAACTCACACTCAGGGCCAACGTTGAAGGTGTATCCCATAGCCTCTGCTTCCTTTACCGCTCTCTTTAGCACATACCTGGGGTCCCCTTCAAAGGGCTGTCCGTTCGGTCTGTAGACATCGCAGATCATCCTGGCTACCTTGCCCTGCTGCGGTCTCCAGGGAAAAATCTCCAATGTGGAAAAGTCAGGATACAGACACATATCCGATTCCTCTATTCCCACAAAGCCTTCTATGGATGAACCGTCGAACATACATTTATTATCCAGTGCTTTCTGTAGCTGGCTTGCTGTCACAGCAATATTCTTCAAATTACCAAATATGTCGGTAAACTGCAGACGGATAAACTCTACATCTTCTTCCTCTACCAGTCTGGTAATATCTTCTTTCGTGTAGTTCTTCATATTTTCCTCAATCCTTTCTTAAAAAAGGGCGTTCTTACCCCTGCAAGAACGCCTTTGTCCTGTTACATAATAGCAATCTCCAAACCCTCTTGTCAATAGAATTCTGTGCTAACCTATGCCCCGATGGCATATGGTATATAAAAGAAAACATTAGGGTATCCCATGAGCTCCAAAACAAAAATCGTAGTACTCCATCTGAAGGAATTAATATACACAGGAATTTTTGCGGTACTGGGTATTCTGTTCATCATCCTGTTAGTCATCATGTTCCTCCCCAAGGATAAAAACGAGAAAGATTCCGAAGCAGAGACGGAACCGGACATCACAACCTCTTACATACCCGGTGTGTATACTACTTCCCTGGTTTTAAGCGACCATGCCATAGATGTGGAAGTCATTGTAGACCAGGATCTTATCACATCCGTTCGTCTGGTCAATCTGGATGAAGCCATTACCACCATGTACCCCCTGATTCAACCTGCTTTCAACTCTATTGCAGAACAGATTTATGAAAAGCAGTCGCTGGAAGGCATCACCTACTCGGATGAAAACAAATATACTTCTCTCGTCCTACTGGATGCTGTCCGCACCTCACTGGAAAAAGCAATTGTTACCATGGACGTAGATGAAGGCATCCTTCCGTAAAGGATGCCTTCTGTCATGATATCCGTTATTCTTTGTAATGCCTACTGCAATTCTTCTATCTGTTTCAGCCACAATGCCGCACTGGCATCTGAAGGCATACGCAAATCGCCTCTGGGAGAAACCGCCACACTGCCCACCTTGGGACCGTCCGGCAGGCAGGAACGTTTAAACTGCTGGTTAAAAAATCTTCTGTAAAAGGTTTTCAGCCACTTTAAGATGACCTCATCCGTATACTGTCCCTTGAAAGAAAGCTTCGCAATGCGATAGACCTTAGCCGGCTCAAAACCGCATCGCAGCATATAATATAAAAAGAAGTCGTGCAACTCATAGGGTCCCACCAGTTCCTCAGTCTTTTGGGAAATCACCCCATCCACTGGTGGCAGAAGTTCCGGACTTACCGGTGTATCCAGCACATCCAGGAGCACCTCGGTAAGCTCCCTGTTTTCGCAGGTATCCGCATAGAACCGCACCAGATGGCGCACCAGTGTCTTGGGCACCCCTGCATTCACGCCATACATGGACATATGGTCACCATTGTAGGTAGCAAACCCCAGCGCCAACTCGGACATGTCGCCGGTACCGATTACCAGACCGCCCTCTTTGTTAGCAATATCCATCAAAATCTGGGTTCTCTCTCTGGCCTGTCCGTTTTCATAGGTCACATCATGGTCTTCCATGTTCTGACCGATATCCTGAAAATGCACGGTCACAGCTTCCTTTATATTGATCTCCCGTAACGTACACCCCAGCGTATCCGCCAGCCTGCAGGCATTGTCATAGGTCCTGTCAGTAGTGCCGAAGCAGGGCATGGTAACCGCCAGAATATTCTCCCTGGGTATCTGTAACATATCAAAAGCACGCACTGTCACCAAAAGCGCCAGCGTGGAATCCAACCCTCCCGACACCCCGATTACTGCCTTTTGGCAGCCGGTATGCTCATATCTTTTCTTCAAACCATAGGACTGGATGGATAAAATCTCATTACAGCGCTTCTCCCTCTCTGTCTGGTCAGAAGGTACAAAGGGCATACTATTAAAGGTTCTTTCCAGATTTGTCTCTTCACACTGCATCGTAAAGGGTACTACAAGGTATTCCCTGTCCGTTTTCCCAATAAAAGATGTCATCCTGCGGCGTTCCATCCGCAACCTGTGGATATCCACATCTGCATAAATGCTTTCTCCCTGAAAGCGCTTTGCCTGCACCAGCACGGTGCCGTTCTCTGCAATGATATTGTGCCCTCCGAATACCAAATCCTGTGTAGATTCTCCTTCTCCGGCTCCTGCATAGATATATCCGGCCACCAGTCTGGCACTGGCTGATTTTACCAACATCTCACGGTACGCATCCTTACCGATAGTCTCATTGGAAGCTGACAGGTTTACCAACAGTGTAGCTCCTGCCAAGGCATGCGCCGTGCTGGGCGGATTAGGCACCCATAAATCCTCGCAGATTTCACAGGCCACCACCAGCCCCTTTACCGCATCCGTTTCAAATAACAGATTGCAGCCAAAGGGTACCTCCTCGCCATCTATAAACACCGTGGAGACCGTTTCCTCCCCCGGTGCAAAATGCCGTCCTTCATAAAACTCCGCATAGGCCGGAATGTACATTTTGGGTACCAGCCCCAAAATCATACCGTCCTGTAACACTGCTGCCACGTTGTAGAGCTTGCCATCCTTTTCAAAGGGCAGCCCCACAAATACCAGACTGTCATGCCCATCCGTATATTCCGCCAGTCCGATTAACTGCCGTAATGCTTCATTTAACAAGGCCTCCTGCAAAAAAAGGTCACCGCAGGTATAGCCTGTCAGACAAAGCTCCGGAAATACAATTACTTTGGCTCCCCGCCCATAACTTTCTGTAAGCTTACTCTTTATCTGTTCCGCATTATACTGCGGATCGGCTACCTTTATTTTGGGCGTAACCGCCGCTACCTTTACAAAACCTTGTTTCATGGCATCTTCTCCCTATCTGGAGGCTTTTCTTTTCATAGCCTTTAAATCGTCCACTGAAAACGTATAGTTCTTATTGCAGAAATGGCAATTGACCTCTATGTCCTTACCATCCTCTATCATATCCTGAAGCTCCGCACTGCCGATACTGATCAAAGCCTTTTCCACCCGCTCCTTACTGCAATTACATGTAAATTGTACGGGCATCGTATCCGTCACTTCTACCTCCAGCCCCTCCAATAATATAGAAAGGAGCTGCTCGGGCGTATTGCCCGCATCCAAAAGCGCCGTTACAGAGGTCACCTTCTTTAAGTTCTCTTCTAACTTATCAATTACTTCGTCCTCTGCAAAGGGCATCAGCTGGATAATAAAGCCCCCTGCCTGCTTCACCGTATTATCCTTTTCCATCAAAACTCCCAGGCCGACAGAAGAAGGCACCTGTTCAGAGGTAGCAAAATAATAGGTCAAATCCTCTGCAATCTCACTTGTCTGCAAGGTAGTCTGCCCCACATAAGGCTCTTTTAACCCCATGTCCTTAATCACATTTAAAATTCCCTTGCCCACCGCACCTGCTACGTCCAGCTTACCGACTGCATTGGCGGGAAGAATCACGCCCGGATTATTGGCATAGCCCTTCACGTTCCCATGGCTGTCTGCGGTTACCGTCATGCCCTGCATGGGCCCGTCCGCAGATATCTGCAAGGTCAAAAGATCCTTTTCTCCTTTTAACATGCTGCCCATCATACAGCCCGCCGTCAAAAATCTGCCAAGTGCCGCCGTCACTACCGGACTGGTATCGTGTGTGCGTCTTGCCGTTTCCACTAATTCTTTTGTTGTACATGCAAAGGCACGAATCTGTGCCTGGGCTGCAGTGGCCCTTACCAGATAATCTGACATCTATATCAATTCCTTTCCCTGCTCTTTCGCAATGATATACACACGCTCACTGGTGGCGGTTGCCTCACCATGCGTATCTGCATCCGCAATCAATTCAATTCTCATACCGGCGGCCTCTACCAGCCGCACCATTTGCTCTACGGTATAACCTCTTTGATAGTGGGTCTCGGAAAATTTGCGGTAATAATCCTCTCCCGCCTCTGCGTCCTTTACAAAGACGGTTACTTCATATTCGTTAACTGCGTCTTCAGGATAATAGTAATTTTCCCAGATAAAACTACAGTCCTCTCTGTTCTCTGCAATGGTCGTATCACCGATCACCTCTGCGTACTTATGCACCGTATTGAAATCAAAGATAAAAAGACCGCCCGGAAACAGATAATTGTTGACCAGCTTAAAGACCTGAACCAGTTCTTCCTCTGAAAGAATGTAATTGATAGAATCGCAGACGCTGATAACCGTTCCCACCGTACTGTAAAGCTCCAATTCCCGCATGTCCTGTTTCAAATACAGAATCTCATGGCCGGACTTTTGCCTCTTTTCCATGGCTAGCTCCAGCATATCCTCGGAATTGTCAACCCCAATCATGTCGTATCCTGCTTCCGCAAGCAGCTCCGTCAGTGTCCCGGTGCCGCATCCCAAATCCAGCACCAGATTTTTCTCGGACTGCAAAGGGTCCTCTACCTTGACCGGCTCGGAAATGCCGTATTTCTTTATCATCTCTATCAGGAAGTCGCGCCACTCTTCATAGGGCGTTTCGTCCATGAAGGTATCATAGACATAAGCAAAATCTGTGTATGCTTCCATTATTCTATCTGACATGCTCTTTTTTTCCTTAAAAAACAAGACCTAATGCGCCAAATACTCCAAGACTTCCGATACCCATAATAACTCCTGCCAGTATTACACCTAATAGCACGGCAATCACGCTGGATTTAAAATCCATATCCAAAAGGCTGGCTGCCAGTGTTCCGGTCCAGGCTCCTGTTCCGGGAAGAGGGATACCTACAAAAAGCAACAGTGCCACAAATAAACCGCGTCCCGCCTTTTCCTGCAGCTTTGCACCGCCCTTGTGTCCTTTCTCTAAACACCAGGAAAAGAACTTGCCGATAACCGGCTTATCTGCTCCCCATTCCAAAACCTTTCTTGCAAACAGGAAAATAAAGGGAACCGGCAGCATATTGCCGATTACACAGATAATGTAGCTGGGCAGCAGCGGCAATCCAAAGCCTACTGCAACCGGAATTGCTCCTCTCAGTTCAATCAGGGGTACCATTGATATGAAAAAAATTGTCAAATATTTCTTAAGCATCTCTTATCCTCTCATCCATATACAAAATCTTTTTTAACTGTTCCTCATGCTTGCTCTTTTGCCACGATTTCTTCCAATGCCGTAAGCAATGCATCCATCTGTTCATCCGTACCGATGGTAATGCGCAGATAATCCGCTATCCTGGGCTTGTTCCAATGCCTTACAAAGATTTTTCTCTCTTTCAGGGCTTCAAAAATCTGTTCGCCGGGGATGCGCTCATGTGCCGCAAAAATAAAATTGGCCTTGGAATCCGGGAAGGAAAAGCCCAGCTCCTGCAGGCGTACCTTTACCCTCTCCCTGGTTGCTATGATTTTAGCATTGGTTTCCTTAAAATAGGCATCATCTCTGACTGCTTCCACTCCAAATACCTGAGACGGTCTGTTCATTGTATAGGAATTAAAGGAAAACTTGGCATCATTGAGATAGCCTATCAGCTTTTCATTGCCCATGGCAAACCCGATACGCATACCGGCCATGGAACGTGACTTGGAAAAGGTCTGTACTATGAGAAGATTTTCATACTTCTCAAGTAACGGCAGACAGCTTATTCCGCCAAAATCAATGTAGGCTTCATCCACAATGACCACTACATCCGGATTGGCCTTTATAATCTCCTCTATCATGTCTGGAGATTCAAACACACCTGTGGGTGCATTAGGATTGGGGAAAATCACCCCTCCGTTCTCCTGTTTGTAATCCGCAGGCACGATTCTGAAGTTCTCGTCCAGTGGGCATACCTTGTAAGGAATTCTATATAAATCTGCCCAGACATCATAAAAGGAATACGTAATATCCGGGAAAAGGATTGGCTTATCCGAATTAAAGAAGGTCAAAAATGCCATGGAAAGCACATCATCAGAGCCTACTCCCACAAAAATCTGGGAGGGTTTAAGGTGATAGTAAGCAGCCAGTTCTTCTGTAAGCGCTGTAGAATCCGTATCCGGATACAGACGCAGTGTATCGCAATCGAAGCTTAAAAGCAGCTTCTCCACCCCCGGTGCCGGCGGATAGGGATTCTCATTTGTATTAAGCTTAATAATGTCTCTTTGTTTAGGCTGCTCCCCCGGTACATAGGGAACCACCCTTCTGATATTTTCTTCCCAGCTCATCATTAACTCCTGTTTATCAATTATGTTTTGCCAAATTACTATTTTCTAGTGTAGTATTTTATCATGTTTAAAGTACAAAGTCTACACATTCTTCCAAAGGCTGCCGCAGTTTATGCTCCTCACTTCTCACTACCAGATCCATATTTTTACACTTTTTTACCAGACTGCTTTTTAGCACCAGGCGATATCTGGGAGTTTCTGCTGTCTCAACCAGATAATCCGGCAGGAACAATTCGAACTCATTTTTCCCTTTCTTTAAATAGAGCAATCCCAACTTACGGTATTCATCTCCTCCGTCATAGCAATACAAAAGAACGCTGCTCTGCCACAGCAGCCTGATTCCGAAAAGCAGGCCTGTCATGACCAGAAAGCCTCCCACCAGCATATCTGCTTTCTTTCTCACATATTCCTTAAACAGCTGTAACCATAAGGAAAGAATATCTCTGACATTCACCGCTCTGCCATCCAAAGCCTGTAAAGCTTCTTCTGCTTTTGCATCCTGATCTGTCCGCTTGGTCTCACTGCTTGACCGCACAGCCGCTTTGCTGGCAGAGAGTGTTGCTTGTATAGCGGCTTCCGGTTCACCTGCTCTCGCGTATAGAGTCACATAACAAAAGACCATTACCGCTGCCCCTGTCACAGCCAGCACCTGAAAAAATACTCTCATAAACTTCTGCATAAAAAAACCTCCTGAATTGACGATAGCTGTATCCGGCGCACCTACGGTACGCCGTATCTTGCTCATCTCATTCAATTCAACAGGTAATGTATCTTTATCTTATCACGCTTTTGCGTATTTGCCTATTGGGCGGTTTTAACAAGATTAGGCCTTGCTTTTTAAAGCACTTTTACAGTTTCTCTGCTTCCTGTCTGTAAGCAGAAGCCTCCTCTGAAAGTCCCATATGTTCATAGCACTCTGCCAGCTTCTTAAGAGTCTCCTTTCCCCGAACCTTGACCGCTAAAACCGGCTCCGTTTCATAACAGGCATTATAATACCAGATTACTGCTTCTTCATAATCCTGCATCCCATAATAGAATTCACCAAGCTCATAACAGATTTCGGCACAACCTCCATCTGCCATCACCTTGACCGCATATTTAAAAAACTTCACTGCATCCTTCGCCCGTCTTGCTGCCGCGGCCGCTACCAGGCAGGCCTCCTTTACTTCCTCCGCATCCCGCCCATTGTCCTTTGCCGATTCCTCGAAAAAGGCACCTGCACGCAGAAAGTCCTCATCTGTCCCTGCAATAAAAAGCTCTTTGGCATACATATTATGGAGACGTTTTGATAACCGTTCCCCCTTTTTGCACAACCTCTCAAAAGCCTGAAAATCCCTTCCCGCATGGGACTGCTCCGGCATATGCGTAATTACCACATCACTATCATATATAACCGGTGTGATATTTATGGTTTCATGTATCGCCTCCTGCCACACAAAACTGCGCAGTCTTTTAAAAAGCTTGGGTCTGTATTCTTCATCAAAATTGTAGACCGTCCCAAACTGAAGCTGATTGCCATACTTCATCTGCACGATTTCCACTTCCGGAAGCAACGCCTGCTTTAAAATCTGAAAACGCTTCCTGTTTTCTTCATCCAGCACCTCGTCCGCATCTGCCGAATAAATATACTCCTGTGTTGCTTTTGAAAAGGCAAAGTTTCTGGCTGCGGAAAAATCATCTATCCACGCAAATTCATATAGCTTTGCATGGGGATATTCAGCCGCAATCCTCATGGTGCCATCCGTTGAACCAGTATCCACAATAATCATTTCTTCCACCAGATCTGCCACAGAATCCAGACAGCGCCTTAAAACCTTTTCTTCATTTTTTACAATCATGCAGAGACTTATGGTAATCATGAAATCCTCTTTTCATAAAAAATATACGTGTGCAAAAAAATAGTACAACCTCTGCCCGGACAGAAATGTTGTACTATTTATATCGACTTTTTTTAGCCAGCCTTTAGTCCTGTTGCCTACTCCAGTCTGCTCACGACAAAATTCTCCACTTCCCGCTTGCTCATCCCGAGTACCACAGCAAGTTCCCCACAGAGATTTTCTTCTGCCAGCTTATAATATCTGCTGTCAACAGCCGTTTCCTTATGCCCCTTTTCCAATCTCTTTTTCCTGCGGAAATAGAGGGTTTTCAACAGCTTCACCCATTCCTCGCAGTCGTTGGACTGCATGCATTCACGGTACTGCATTTCAACTTCTTTTTCATTCTTAATCGTCAGTGTCTGCACCTGCGGTATAGAATCCAGTAACGTATCTGCCTCTTCCCTGGAAAGCACCCTGCGCATAGATGACTGTGTAGCATCTACGGGCACATACACCGTCGAGCTTTCCATATATACCGGCTTTAATATATAATATTTCCGGTTCTTATCAACCCCACCCATATTCAATGTTGTAATATCCTTTATCAGACAGACACCATTATTACCGTAAGTTACATATTCTCCTATCTCAAACATGTAGGCAGCACCTCCTTATATTTTGATTTTAACAAATTCTCTCTTTTAATGTCAGTTTTTTTTGACGCAACTCTCAAAATTTGTAAATTTTGTCCACTGAGGGCTCCTGCCCAATTGTGCATTTTGTAAACCTGATTTTTAATCCTTTATTTGCCTGCCCTCGTGATTCATATGGTAATGATCCTTGTATACCAATTCAGAAACCGGCACGAACTGAAAGCCCTTTTCCTGTAGCACTGTAATCAGTGTTTCCAGAGCATCCGCCGTATATTTCGCTCCATTGTGGCAGAGTATGATACTGCCATTTCCCAGATGGCTGTTTTCCGTGACCATCTTAATGATAGAATCTATTCCATAGTCCTTCCAGTCCAGACTGTCCACGTCCCACTGTACCGTCAGGTAACCGCATTCCTTTGCTACATTTACAACTGCATTATCATAGTCCCCGTAAGGTGGTCTGAACAGACACATTTCATATCCCGTCAAGTCCGCCACCTTCCTATGTACACTCATTATTTCTTCCTTTTTTTCGCTATCTGACAGCCCACTCATATTTCTGTGGTTTTCACTGTGGTTTCCCAAGTCATGTCCTGCTGCCAGGATTGCTTTCACATCTTCAGGATAGGCATCCACCCATCCTCCGGTCATAAAAAAAGTTACCTTAACATCCTTTTTCTCCAATATTTCCAGTATCCTCGCTGTATCCTCATTTCCCCATGCCGCATCAAAGGTAAGTGAAATTTTCGGTTCCTCCGTTTCCACACAATAAACAGGCAGTTCACGTTTTCCAACAGTAGAACTGGTTGTAACAGTAACAGGATCCTGCTGCAGCATTCCTCCGGCTACTATTAGTATTCCCAATAAAAAAATTCCAAGTCCGACTGCTTTTCCCAGTCTTTGGCTTGGAATTTTTCTGTCCTCTATTCTATGTAATACTATTAAATAATCCAAAATTTTATCTATTTGCTGCTTCATAAATAGCACCCTTCTCTTTTTATTACCATATGCCTGTAAGCATGCAAATATTACCCTATCAGTTCTTCAAACTGCTCTATCGGCATGGGCTTGTAATATAAAAATCCCTGTGCCTTCGTACAGCCGCATTGCACCAGAAAATCCTGCTGTTCTTTCTCCTCCACTCCTTCCGCAATTACATCCATATTCAAGTCCCGCAGCATACTTAAAGTATGGCTGACAACGATTTTACTCTTAGGATTGTCTAGGTCTTCAATAAATCCTTTGTCAATTTTGATTTCATCTACCGGCTGATTCTTGAGCATGGTCATGGTGGAATATCCGGTACCAAAATCGTCCATGGACAATGTGAACCCCTGTGCCTTTAAGTACTTCATATTCTCATACATGGCCTCTTCCGTTTCCAAAAAACCGCTCTCTGTCAGTTCCAAAGGGATATATTCCGGTGGAACCCGATAATCATCTCTCAGCTTCACCAGGCAGTCTCTGAAAGAGTTGTCATAGACATGCAGACGCGAAATATTGATGGAAATCGGAACAACACTTTTTCCTTCCCATAACCGTCTGCCGATGAATTTAAAGACCTCCGTCCAGACATAGATATCCACATTAATGATGAAGCCGTTCTTTTCAAGAACCGGTATGAATTCACCCGGAGTGATGATGCCCTTCACAGGATGCATCCATCGTACCAAAGCTTCTCCGCCGATAATCTCCTTTGTCTCCATGTCGACCTTGGGCTGGATAAACAGCCTGAACTGCCCGGTCTCAAGCGCATCCACGATATCGTTTTCAATCTGCTTCTCCAACAACATCTGCTCACGCATTTTTTCGTCAAAAAAAGCATAATTGGCATAAAACTTTCCCTTGACGGTCTTAAGGGCCATGGTGGCATAATCCTGCATCAGGCTGACCGGCATCTTGTTGTCTGTAGCGATACAGATACCGAATGCAGGGAGCACTTTACAGGAAATTTTAAATTCTCTGATCCTCCCGCTTATCTGCCGGATAATCTCAATTAATTCTTCTTCCTCCTCAAAAGGAGTCATCATGGCAAAAATATCCGCACGGAAATGAGACAGTACCACATGCTCTCCCTCATGCTCTCTGAAAGCCTCTGCAATGCATTTTAACAGTTCATCCCCCGCAGTACGCCCGCAGAACTCATTCACCGACTTAAAATTCGCCAAATCCATCACTATCAGCGCAAATTTCATATCCGGGTTCTGCAGCATCTCTTCCGCCGCCTTATATAAAAAGGCCCTCAGATTATAAAGCCCGGTCATAAATGTACGGTTACTTTCCAGGTTATTTTCTGCCATCTTCCGCAAGGAATACAGGTACAGTTCCATTTTTCCTTCATCTGTCATCTGAGAAGAAATATTTTCCATCCCTTGTTTGGTTTTGTTATCCTTTTCTTCCATAGACTTCAACCCCATACTAATCATTTGTACAATTTATATTATACCCCGTTTTTACAAATGTTTCCATTCTTTTTACAAAAAAAGCAAAATTGTTGTACATTTTCTTCAAATGGGCTATAATAAATGAACAATACTTTTTCAGAAGGGAGACTTACTATGGAACTTCTTATATTAGGCGGCGGGCTGCTGATCATTCTGATTGCCGTGATTATTGCAGTTGTATCATCCGTCGTATCAGCAGTAGCTGCAAATGAGGATATTGAGGACTAACCTGCATGAGAACTGTTTTACCATACAAATATAGAAATCTGCCCATTCCGGGCGGCGGATATGTAACCGGTTTTCTTTTTTCAAAGAAATATCCTGATACCCTGTATATACGAACCGATATTGGTGGTACCTATCGTTTTGATTTTAATGAAAACCGTTGGCACAACCTGACCACACATGTTACCATGTTCGATTTAAGTGAAACCTATCCTGCCGCAATTGCTCTGGATGACAACCAGCCGGACAGGCTCTTTGTCATCTGTGGTATGAGCGGAAAGGATGAGGGTGTCTTTGCCATATCCGAAGATAAAGGAAATTCTTTTTCCTACAAGTCTGTACCCACACCTATACATGGTAACTGGAATGGCCGTGGTACCGGATACCGTCTGGTAAAGGATACCTCTGCAGCAGACACTCTTTACTTCGCCAGCCAGCAGGGTGGTCTGCTTCGTACTACGGATTTGGGCGTTTCCTGGGAAGAGCTTCCGGTGAACGGTGAAAAGCAGATGACTCTTGTATGGGTTTCCGCAGATGGCAATACCATTGTTGCCGGCACAGCCGGTGTTACCCATATAACAGGACACATGCGCGGGCACAGTCTCTATGTTTCCTATGACAGAGGCAGTTCCTTTGAAGCACTGCCCATGCCAGAGTCCCCGGATATTCCCGATTCCAGATTGTCCGGCCTTGTGGCCCAACGCTGCGACTATGATGGTACTTATCTATATGTTACCTGTTCCGTTACCGGCAGGCGCTCCTTCGTAGTGGAGAACGGCTATAGCTGCGATTCCGGAGACGCCATAGGGGGCCGGGTACTTCGCTATGCCTTTGATGCTAACGGAAAAATTACAGGCTATACGGACATTACGCCATATCAGGGAAACCGCTTTTTGGAATATGGCTTTTCCGGCATTTCCTCCTGCCAGGTGGAGCCGGGGATGGTGGCCTGTTCCACCATCTGCAAGGATGATGGCGATATGGTCTTTCTGTCTAATGATTATGGTCAAACTTGGAAGCCTATGCTCTATGGTCTTTCTATCGGGCACATGGACTTTAAGGCTCCCTATATGCGCCCCTGCTGCAATGGCGGAACCAACTTAATTCACTGGCTGAGTGATTTGAAAATCAATCCCTTCCATCCTAATGAAGTATGGTTCAATTCCGGCACGGGTGTTTTTGTATGCCATAATTTCACAGAAAAAACCGCTGTCTTCAGCGATTGCTGCAACGAGCTGGAAGAAACCGTTCACTTAAATATTTACAGTCTGCCTGCCGGAGAGGTACAGGTCATCGATATTTTGGGCGATTTAGGGGGCTTTGCTTTCCGCGACCTGAATACTCCCTGTGACAACTCCTTTGCAGACAATGATGGTAACCGCTATATTACCTGCTTCAACGCTGATTTTTCTGATATTCATCCTGAAACTGTCATTGCAGCTCCGAGAGGCAACTGGACGGGAAAGACGAAGGGCGGACTAATCTTAAGTCATGACCAATGCAAAACCTTCTCACGCCTGCCGATGCCTTTTGGCCTGACAGAGCGGATTGATGCTTTGCTTACACATATAGAACAGCCCAATGTGAACTCCGGCTGGGTAGCAATGTCTCCTGACTGTCAGAATATTGTCTGGTCCATTGCCGATGAGAGCCGACTGCCTATAGATGCTGTTCTCTGCAGTCAGGACGGCGGGCATACCTTCCGCCAAGTACAGGTAACAGATGCAGTTTCTGTTTCCTCCTGTCTGAAGGTATATGCTGACCGTGTAAATTCCAATCTCATGTATGGATTTGGAGAAGAATCTCAGATTTATGTCAGTAAGGACGGTGGTGCTTCTTTCAAGCGCTATGATACCCCTTCTGATTTTCCTGCTGTGGATTTTGGTGTGATTGCCGGTAAGACGGAGATACGGGTAGAGTCCGGCAAGGAGGGTGTTCTTTATATTGCCATGAACAGCTTTGGACTTTACAAAATGGTATATGATAAAACCGCAGACAGTCTCACCCTCACCAAAATCACCCGGAAAGGTGATACGGTTTATCGTTTTGGATTGGGCCTGCTGCGCCCGGATGGTGATTATATTACGGAGGATAAGGCGTTCTATATCTGTGGCACTATTGATGGCCATTATGGGTTTCACCGTTCTTTGGACCAGGGACTGACCTGGCAGCAGCTTAACACAGAAAAGCAGATGTTTGGTGAAATCAACAGTATCGACGGTGACTGTCGTACCTTTGGACGTTTTTATATTGCTACCGGCTCTATGGGAGCTATTTACGGAGATGCTTGTGAGAAATAAAGAATGGGGCTGTCGTATGTCAGCCCCATTTTACATGTTTTCTATACAAGTTCCCCGGCTTCTATTCTTGCTGCCATATCCTCAAGATACATCCAGCGGTCCATTTTTTCCTCCAGCATTTTTTCCAATTCTTCTTTCTTTGCAGTCAATTCCTGCAGTTTTACAAAATCACTGGCATATTGGGGAATTTCCTCCTCTAATTTTCCGATTTTTTCTTCCAATGTACTGATATCCGCCTCTATCGTTTCATATTCCTTCTGCTCTTTATAAGAAAATTTCAGCTTGCGCTGTCCGCTTTGTCTGCCTGCCTTAGACGAATTTTCTGTCTTCTCACCTTTCTCTCCGTCAGACCCGCTCCGGTCCCTTTTTTCGCCATCCGTTACTGACAGTTCTGCTTCGACAGCCTTTCGCAGGATATAATCAGAATAGCTGCCTTCATATTGATTGATTTCACCGTTTCCTTCAAAAGCAAAAATACGGCGCATGGTTCTATCCAGAAAATAACGGTCATGAGACACTGCTATGACAATTCCCTGAAAGGTATCCAGATAGCTTTCCAATATAGTCAGGGTAGCAATATCCAGATCATTTGTCGGTTCGTCCAAAA
>JBJFCM010000290.1:0-1782 GCA_051888955.1 Lachnospiraceae bacterium
CCGCTTCCTCCTGCAACAAGAATGTATTCCAGCTGTTGTTCATCAAATATCTTAAAATACTGATATCCCTGTATTTCCTGGGAATCTGCCGGTGATAAAGCAAACTCCACCGCCTGCTTGGAACAATTGCCCATATCCGTGGTGGAAGCAACTTCCTTTCCATCCGTATCCATGACACAAAGTTCAACTCTGGCTATACTTTTCAATCCTTCAATCGTATTCTGCAATATTTGACTTGATATCATACTATACCTCTTTTCTGCATATCGCTGGCTTACCTGCGGTACTGCGTCGATACGAAGCTTGAAAGAAACTCTCAAGCTTTTACTCCTTTTGGCAAAAATGACAATAGCTTAACTCTTCATTCGAATTCAATCCTTGCATTTGTTTTCCATTTTAATCTATTTTTACAAAAAAATCTACAGCAATCTAATAAATTTTTATGCACTTTTTATGTTTTTTCATTTTCAGACTAATTTCTGTTATTGGACAAACTAAACAAAAAGAAATCGAAATAAAGTTTCAACACAAAAGGGAAGAAAAATATCATTTTCTTCCCTCACTCCATCTTTACCGCATCACTTCGTCAATATCAAAGCTTCATGTCAAAATTGCTGCCTACGGCAGGGTTTACGGAGCGCTCCATCGCCGCAGCATCTATCATCTGCACAAGTCCGGCACCTAAATCTTCATTGGTTTCCATCGCCTTATCCAGCACCGCAGTGCCAACCTTCGTTCCTAAATCAATTTGTGATAATGACATTGATAATCCTGCAATATCCACGATTTTCTCCTCCCTTCCATTCATGGGAACTCTGTTCTCTACAAACAGTATACCACACTCCATACCATAAAGCCAATACAAATTATGACAGAAAGTGCGGTTGCCACGGTCCACACTTTACCGGATTTTCTTTCCGGCCATAGAGCCTGCAATTTATCCAAGCGTCCTTCTCTCTTTGCTATCCATACCAGAATACACCCGGCAATAGGCAGGCAGACGACTGCCACTAAAATTTCAAAACAAAGCATCATAAAAAGTTCTTTGTTCGTGACAGCAGTATTCATATTTTCCATCAGCCCATCTGCTCCAGCCATATCCTGCGCAAAACCTGTCATTTTATCCGTCAGAAAAAGAAGCACAACGCTTCTTGCATTGACTGTCATATGAAGGATGAAGGACGACCATATGCTGCCTGTAGCTTCTACCAGCAATGCCATGATCACACCCAGCACAAAGGCATAACCGGCCTGGTTAAAATTCAGATGCATCAGGCCAAATAAAAGGGAACTGATCAGAATCGCTTTCAAAGGGGAAGCAGACTGCCTGTACCCTTGAAACAATGCCCCTCTGAAGACCAATTCCTCTGAAAGCGGCGCATAAACTGCTACACACAAAAACATAAGAGGAAAACCGGCTTCCAGCATGGAACCGCTCATCAGATTGACCTCATTTTCCACAAAAAACATGGAGATGATATTGGTCAGAGTAGCTGCCGGCATGGCCATAAAAGCAAACAGCACCGTCATCAGTGCCGTGGAGACATGCATTTTCCGAAAGTGGCAGAACTTTACGGGATTCACTCTGCAAATGGCAAAGCAAAGCAACGCCGGCACCCAGATAAGTGCTTCACTCAGGAACGTGCTGAATTCAAAAGAGAGCTTTATATCTGCAGCAAATATCGACAGTGCAAAGGAAGTTCCTATATAAATAACGATGATGGCAAAAAACAGCCACCCCGATTTTTTGGCATTCATACTTTTTTCTCCTGTACTTATTTT
>JBJFCM010000290.1:1882-3106 GCA_051888955.1 Lachnospiraceae bacterium
GTGACCCTGCCCGTAATGGTATCACCAATCCGCACCTCACCATAAAGCTCTCTTTTCGGTATCAGTCCGGAATACTTGTCATCCACAGCCACGAACGCGCCAAATTCAGGGCTTGTCTCGTATATGCAGCCCGTCACCTTATCATCCTTTTTATAAGGGCTATCTGTAGAAAGATAAGGATAGACATTCATGGTTGCACACAATCGCCCGCTTTTATCAATATAGAGAGAAACTAACGGTGTATCTCCCGGATATACTTTTGCGGTCTGCTGTTTAAAGGGAAGGAACAAATCTTTTTCCAACCCCCAATCCAAAAAAGCACCATACTTATTCACTTCTGCCACCTTCAGTCTGGTCACCTCTCCCATTTTCAAAAGAGGCTCTTTCACGGTGGCTATGATACGGTCTTTGGAATCCCTGTAAATAAACACTTCAACCTCATCACCCATACCCGTACCGGCCGGCACCTGTCTGGCAGGCAGCAGCACACGCTCTTCCGTATCTGCCTCGTCAGCCAGATACACACCAAATTCCACTTTCTTAACGACCTTCAGGGTCTGTTTCTCACCAAGTCTAATCATAATATTATTCCCTTTTCTTTTCTCCATCATTTCTGCGGACTGTCTGTTACACAAATTCTACATTGACATAGATGCCGCCTGCTGCATCCCGGAGAGATACTACCCAGACATCCTGTCCTTTTTCATCTTCTCTGTGTGCTACATAAGGGTACAGCACATCATGAAGAAATGCCTGCTTTTTATATTCTGCGCGTACCTGGGAAATGTGAAAGCCCTCCGGCAAAAATTCCATAGCCATGCTCACGTACTGACCATTGTTGACATGATGGTTCGTATCCAGATGCTGCGCACGAACAATGATTTCTTCCGGGGAGTCGCCATCCTCCGGAACTTCTATCTTACGACCGGCATATTCCATCGGCAATCTTTCTCCCAGCTCATATTTTTTTAGCATCTCCTCTGTGGGATGCGCCGGTTTAAAGGTTTCCGTATGCAGCAACGTCCACATGCTGTTCGCTCTTGCGATATACTCACCCCGCTCATCCTTCATCATAAAGTTACGGTATCCAAAGCAGCCCTTAAAAGCATATGGATAGGTTCCTATCGTTACATGTTCACACAAATCCGGGAATCTGTCCACTACGATCTGCCAGGAGGACAATACCCAGACCATATTTCTTTCCTTCAGATATTGAATGCCCAG
>JBJFCM010000290.1:3206-4366 GCA_051888955.1 Lachnospiraceae bacterium
ATAAGCAGTACGATGCCCGCTATTACAATGCCTATCAGACATAAAAAGTAAATCATAAACGCCAAAAGGCCGGGTAAGACGGCACCCATTGCCTGCATCATGGCAGCCTCATCGCCTCCTTGAAGCGCTGCCAGACTGTCATAATCGATAAGCTCCAGTATCCAGACGCTCAGTATGCTGCCGACAAAATTAACGGCCATATGTATGGCAATGGTGTATTGCACCTTTCTCGTCTTTACATAGATAAATGCCAGGAACATTCCCAGGGTAAATGCATAAACAAACTGGGCAAGATTGCCATGGAAAAGGCCAAACATCACACCGGAAAGCACTACGGCCACACCCTCACCAAAACGGGTTGCCCTGTCAACCAGAAGCTTGCGGAAAATAATCTCTTCCGTAATCGGCGCACATATCACTACAATCAATATCCGAATCCACACATTCGTATCTGCTACAGCGCTCTGGAGCACATTGCCGACTGCACTGCCCTTTATCAGGCTGATAAGGAAAGTGAGCAAGGTTCCTACCAGATTGCTGCAATACATAATTGCCTGGGCCATAATCATTGCCAGTACCAGCTTGCCCACCGACATGGAATGCGTTTCGGCTTTTTCCGCCGGTACCCGCTTAATCAACAACATCATAAGCGGCATTCCTATTACATACATCGGTATCATACTGATGATAAGACTCCAGTTTGGATTCTCCATAAGCTTCGGCATCAGCACGCCGATAAGCCCAATAGCTCCTAACTGCACCCCGCAGATAATCAGCGTTCCAAAGAAATACATCAGTCCGAGCCCGGAGAAAAATTTTCTTCCCTGCTTTACCGTTTCCACTCCTGTACCTTCAAACGGCTGTTCCATTTGTATTCCATCCATCACAATTCCTCCACTTAGCTCTTTTGCTTACACTCCATTTTATTTTAGCACAGCATCCGGATTATAGCTATAGCAGTTCTCAAAAAACATTTGCACCAAAATTGTGCATTTTAGAAAATTTAAGGAATTATTAAGCCATAAAATTGGTAAAATAGTTGAATCACACATCTTTAATAAGGTATAATGTTCGTAAAGGGCAGAGGCAGGCGGCTGAAGACATATCCATGACTTTGAGCTTGCTCGAATAGTCATGGATGCGTTTTCAGACATCTGCCG
>JBJFCM010000291.1:0-4362 GCA_051888955.1 Lachnospiraceae bacterium
GTATCTGGTATGGGAGTCAGAACCCAAAATCATCCTGCCGCCGCCTGCCAGCATTTCTCTTGCATACTGATGAATAACAGCCTGGTGAGGGGGAACATAGACACCGCCGTATTTTTTCGCACAGGTAAGACCAAACATGTGGTCATCCTCATTGATCGTACCCCCTACTGCACAAAGGGAATTGTGGCAGTTGGTAAGTACATAGGGCACCGGGAACTTGGTAAGTCCCGATGCACGTGCTGTCTGTATAATACCCACAAAGGTAATATCGTGGCTGGTCAGCTTGTCAAACTTAATCTTCAGCTTGTCCATATTCCCGGAGGTATTGTGGTTCTTTAGGATATCATAAGCGATGGTCTGCTTCGCTGCTTCTTCTTTGGTTACTGTTTTTCCAGTCTTGCTTTGAATAGCCTGTGCTGCATCCGGCGCATCGGCAATTACTTCTGTACCGTTTACCAGATAAGCACCACCCTGCAATAATTCAATCATGACACTCCTCCATTTGCTGTATTATTTTTACTGCATTATTTTTTTAATACGACCTTGTCCAAATGCCAGATATCATCCACATATTCCTGAATAGTTCTGTCGGATGTGAATTTGCCTGAGCTTGCCATATTTAAGATAGCGCTCTTTGCCCAGCCTGCTTCATCCCTGTACGCAGCCTCCACCCTTCTCTGTGCTTCCGCATAGGGCTTGAAGTCCTTCAGAATAAAGTAGGTATCTGCCTTGGAAGTACTCTGTGTATTTAGCAGAGAATTGTAAAGGGTTCTGAACAGCTCAGGGTCACCAGGTGCATAGGTACCGTTGATGAGCTGCATCAATACTTTTCTGATATCCTGGTCGTTGTTGAAGATATCCATGGGATTGTAGCCGCCATAGTTCTCATAATGGATGACCTCATCAGAGGACAGACCGAAGATAAAGGCATTCTCCTCGCCCACTTCCTCTACGATTTCCACGTTAGCACCGTCCATAGTACCAAGGGTAAGCGCACCGTTTAACATGAACTTCATGTTACCGGTACCGGAAGCCTCCTTGCTGGCAGTAGAAATCTGCTCGGATACATCTGCAGCCGCAAAAATCATCTCCGCATTGGATACACGGTAGTTCTCAATAAATACCACCTTTAATTTACCGTTTAAGGATGCATCGTTGTTGATGACATCAGCAACAGCATTGATCAGCTTAATCGTCAGTTTGGCATTACGGTAGCCTGCTGCCGCCTTTGCACCGAAGATAAAGGTTCTGGGATAGAAATCCATATCCGGATGTTCCTTTAATTCGTTGTACAGATACATAACATGTAAGATGTTAAGCAGCTGTCTCTTATATTCATGCAGACGCTTTACCTGTACATCGAAGATGGACCTGGGGTCAACCTCCACACCGTTGTGCTCTAAAATGTACTGGGCCAGACGCACCTTGTTGCGGTACTTGATGTTCATGAATTCCTGTTGTGCCTTCTTATCGTCGGCGTAAATCTTCATTTTGGCAATCTGGGGCAGATCGGTAATCCACTCAGAACCGATATGATCTGTTACCCAGTCAGCTAACAACGGGTTGCCATGAAGCAGGAATCTTCTCTGTGTGATACCGTTTGTCTTGTTGTTGAACTTCTCCGGCATCATCTCGTAGAAATCCTTCAATTCCTGATGCTTCAAAATCTCGGTGTGCAGCCTTGCCACACCGTTTACGGAATAGCCTGCCACGATGGCAAGGTGTGCCATACGCACCTGTCCGTCATAGACGATTGCCATCTTGCGAATCTTTTCCTGATTGCCGGGATACATCGCCGTAATCTGATTGATAAAGCGGCGGTTGATTTCCTCCACAATCTGATAAATGCGGGGCAGCAGACGGGAGAACAGCTCAATAGGCCATTTTTCCAATGCTTCTGCCATAATGGTATGATTGGTATATGCACAGGTCTTGGTCGTCACCTCCCAAGCCTCATCCCATTCCAGATTGTAATCATCCATCAGGATACGCATCAGTTCGGCAATCGCTACCGTAGGATGGGTATCATTTAACTGGAAAGTCACCTTCTCATAGAACTTACGGATGTCAGTGTGCTTTCTCATATATTTGTCCACAGCTTCCTGAACAGATGCGGAAATGAAGAAATACTGCTGTTTTAAACGAAGCTCCTTACCTGCATAGTGGTTATCATTAGGGTAAAGTACCTCTACGATATTACGCGCCAGGTTCTGCTGCTCTACTGCCTTCTGATAATCGCCCTTGTCGAAGGAGTCCAGCTGGAAGCACTCAATCGGCTCCGCATCCCAGATACGCAGAGTATTTACGATGCCGTTGCCATAGCCTACGATAGGCATATCAAAAGGAATTGCCTTTACGGACTGATAACCCTCCTGATAGAAGTGGTTCCTGCCGTTTTCATCGGTGCGGACATTTACATAACCGCCAAATTTCACAATTTTTGCATATTCCGGACGACGCAGTTCGAAAGGATTGCCGTTCTCCAGCCAGTTATCCGGCACCTCTACCTGATAGCCATCCCTGATCTCCTGTTTGAACATGCCGTAGCGGTAGCGGATACCGCAACCGTAAGCCGGGTAGCCCAGAGTTGCCAGAGAATCCAGGAAGCAGGCTGCCAGACGTCCCAGGCCGCCGTTACCCAGCGCTGCATCCGGCTCCATATCCTCAATGACATTCAGGTCTAAGCCCAACTCCGTCAATGCTTCCTTTACCGGCTTATACGCCTGTAAATTGATCAGGTTGTTGCCCAGTGCCCTTCCCATAAGGAACTCCATGGAAAGGTAATATACCATCTTAGGATCTTCTTCGTCGTAAGCCTTCTGTGTTTCCATCCAGTTATCTACAATCTGATCCTTAACTGCATAGCATACCGCCTGGAACACCTGCTGGGGAGTTGCCTCCTCCAGGGTCTTCCTATATAAAGTTTTCACGTTATACAACACGCTTCTCTTGAATAACTCTTTGTCGAACTTGCTTTTGTTTTTCAGCATACTGTCCTCCTCGATTCTCCTCTTTTGCTCTACTTTTGTCCACTTTCGTAGACATTCATCTTTGCCTGTCTTAAACATTATACTCCCTGTTTCATGCTCTTTCCACAGAAATCGTAACATTTTCGCCATTTACATTCCATTCCTTGGAAACAGCAAAGCTCTGTTCTGTCACCATCGCATCTGCCAGTACCTTGCCTGCAATAGCCTCTTTATTCTTCATGGCAATTCCTGCAATCTTATCATTGCCGGAAAATGCTACTTTAATGTGGTCGGTGACCTCAAAATCAGCATCCTTTCTCATGGTCTGAATCTTGCTGATGACCTCCAGCACAAAGCCTTCTTCAATCAGTTCATCCGTGAGATTGGTATCCAGTACGACCGTCATATAGTTGTCAGCCTCTGTTACATAGCCCTCCTTCTGGGTCATTTCAATGAGCAGATCCTCTTCTGTCAGGGAAACCTCCACATCTCCTGCCATGAACTTCAATGCCCCTTCTGCCTTCAGTTCATCCATGGCAGCGTTGCCATCCAGTGCAGAAAGGTGCTTCTGAATAGCGCCCAGCTGCTTGCCATACTTAGGTCCCACGGTCCGAAGCTGCGGTTTGAAGGTATAGGAGGTGAAATCCCTCACGTCATCGGTAAAGATTACCTTCTTTACATTCAGTTCATCGGCAATAATGTCTTTATAGAAATCAGTCAGTTCATGCTCCGCCTTTACGAACATGGTGCTGATGGGCTGACGGTTCTTGATATTTGCGGTATTTCTGCAGGCACGGCCCATAACGACCGCCTTTAATACGATTTCCATATCCTCTTCCAGTTTCTTATCCGTAAATGCCGGATTAGCAACCGGGAAGTCGCAGAGATGGATACTTTCAGGCGCATCCTTGTCGATACTCCTTACCAGGTTCTGATAGATATCCTCTGTCATGAAAGGAATCATGGGTGCTGCTGCCTTGCTGATGGTTACCAGGGCAGTATACAGGGTCATATAGGCATTGATTTTATCCTGCTCCATACCCTTTGCCCAGAAACGCTCACGGCTTCTTCTGACGTACCAGTTACTCATATCATCCACGAAATCCTGCAAGGCTCTTGCTGCCTCAGGAATGCGGTAATTGTTCAAATCGTCATCCACTTCGGTGACAACGGTATTTAACTTGGATAACAGCCACTTATCCATAACGGTGAGCTTATCATATTCCAAGGTGTACTTTGTGGCATCAAAATTGTCGATATTCGCATACAGTACAAAGAATGCGTAGGTATTCCAAAGAGTACCCATGAACTTACGCTGTCCCTCCTGTACCGCCTTGCCATGGAAACGGTTCGGCAGCCAGGGTGCGGAATTGATATAGAAATACCAGCGGAT
>JBJFCM010000292.1:0-1172 GCA_051888955.1 Lachnospiraceae bacterium
TATTTTTGCGACCAGGGCGCAGTCCAGGGAGGCCAAGCTGCAGGTGGAGGTGGCAAGATTGAAGTATCTGTTGCCCAGGCTGGTGGGCATGCATGATGCGCTCAGCCGGCAGGGCGGTGCAAGCGGCAGTATGAGCAGTAAGGGTGCCGGAGAAAAGAAGCTGGAACTGGACAGGCGGAAAATTGAGCACAGGATTGCAGAGCTTTCGAAAGAACTGGAAGAGGTATCAAAGGAACGGGAGACCCAGCGTAAGAAGCGGCAGAATTCCAGGATTCCCCAGGTATCTCTGGCAGGCTATACCAATGCAGGTAAGTCCACCCTTATGAATGCCATGGTGGATGCTTATATACAGGATGAAAATAAGCGTGTACTGGAAAAGGACATGTTATTTGCCACCCTTGAGACTTCAGTGCGTAAGATAGACAATGGCAGGAAGCGACCGTTTTATCTGGCAGATACCGTTGGATTCATACACAAGCTTCCTCATGGGCTGGTGAAAGCCTTCCGGTCTACTTTGGAAGAGGTAAAAAATGCAGATTTGATTTTGCAGGTAGTGGATTTTTCGGATGAGCATTACAAGAAACATATCGAAGTGACGGAAGAGACACTGCGGGAACTGGGCGCAGGGGATATCCCTGTAATCTATGTATACAATAAGGCCGATTTATGTATGGAAAATCTGCCGAAGGTGAGCGATAACAGAATCTATATGTCAGCCAAAAGCGGAGCCGGTATGGAAGAACTGCTACAAATGATTACGGATACTTTGTATGCGGACAATGAAAAGACGACATTTCTAATTCCTTATGACAAGGGACAGATTGTTTCCTACCTTTGTGAGAATGCAGAGGTGATTGCGCAGAATTACATTGAAAATGGTGTGCATTTAGTGGTAAACTGTCATAAGAGTGATAAAGCGAAATACGAAGCGTATGTGATTTGAGGTTTTGGGTAAATAAGGGGGAGATAAGATGGATAATGCAAGAATGGCGCTGGAGCAGCAGATAGAGGCGCTGATAGCGCAGTCCCGAGATGCTTATTTTACGGAATATCTGAGGGGATTACTTGTTCAGGTAAGGCAGAATGTGGTGACGACGGAGTATGCCTTAAAAGAGCTGAACCGTACCTACCAGTTGTATCAGCAGAGGATGCAGGCTTATGATGCACAGCAG
>JBJFCM010000292.1:1272-4339 GCA_051888955.1 Lachnospiraceae bacterium
GAACCGTACCTACCAGTTGTATCAGCAGAGGATGCAGGCTTATGATGCACAGCAGGCAGCATGGCAGCCCCAGCAGGCTCAGGCGGTGCAGCCTCAGGCACCCATGCAGACGGCATGGCAGCCCCAGCCAGTACAGACAGTGCAGCAACCCCAGGCACCCATGCAGACAGCATGGCAGCCTCAGCAGGCTCAGGCAGTGCAGCAGCCCCGGCCAGCGGCAAATAAGAAAAATATAGAGTTTGCAATCGGAGCGGGCGTCTTAAGCATAGTGGGCGTGTTATTTGTACTGGTATCCTTTGTGATGTTAGGCATGACCTATATGAACGGTATGGCAAAGGGCATGTGCCTTTATGGGATTGCAGTGGCGGTGCTTTTATTTTCCGAGCTTTTCCTTACAAAGAAAATGCCGAAGTTCGCAATCGGTATCACAGGACTTGGCATTTGTGGCTTATATCTTTCTACTATGTTGAATTATCTGTATCTGGGAAATTTTAACGGCTGGATAGCAATGGCGATTTCGGTTGTTATTTCCCTGCTGGCAGTTTTCATCAGCAGGAAAAAAGATTCCGGAACGATTAAGATTATCAGCTTTGTAGGATGCTATATTTGTATCTTTCCGATAGGGCGCTTCTTCCTAGAAGGCGACAACAGTGCGACGGTCAATATGCACTTCCTTGTGGCAGCGGCCATTATCTTTATGGTAAACCTGATGACAGTATTTCTACCGGTGAAGAAAAATCAGGTTGTGGTACATATTTTTCATTTAATAGCCAATATGCTGTTCACCCTTCTATTTACTTTGGTTGCATCCTTACAGGTGGATTTTATTTATATTCTGGTTTACCTGATTTCTGCAATCTTAGCACAGGGGTTGATTTTCTATTGCCTGGAGAAGCCATATGCAGGGACAGAGAGAGAGTTCAGTGCACAAACGGCGGGAAATGTAACTGCCTATGTCACCACCGTAATGCTGATGCTGGTATGCTTTGTGGTGGAAAGCCGCTTTGTGGATTTTGGGTGGCAGCTGCATGCGGCAGTAGGTGCGCTGCTTATAGTCTGTGTCATTCTCTTTGTTCTTTTCAGAAAGAGAAAGATGTTGAAATGGATACAGTACTGGATGTTTTGCTTTGTAGTGACGATGAGCTATGGAATTATGCGCTCCGGGGAAAATTCTTACTGGTGGTGTATGGGTGTTATTTTAGGCAATTTCCTGCTGGCGAAGCTATTGTCCAGAATAAAGGAATTGCGGGTGAGCGAGTTAATCATTACCATTATAACAGCTCTGTATGCACTCTATTTCTTTAATGAGCCGGATCTGACATGGGCGATTTGCTTTTTAGGTGCCTTTTTAGTTTCTATCGCAGCATTGCATTACTGGCAGTCCATATATGAAGAGATTATTCTTTTCGTGTTGGAGGCCTTCGTGCTCATTAATTTTCAAAATGAATTGACGCCGGCTATTATGACAGGTATTCTGTTTTTAGGAGTGATTGGCTTTAACAGTGTAGAGCTTTTCAGAGGAAAATACATAAAAATATTTAATTATGTGAACCTTGGTTTTATGGTCTGCCTGTACCTTGCGGCAGCATTTGAAAAGAACCACCTTTCCTATGCGATTATGCTTTTGTTGGGAATCGCCTTTATGGTGTTTGCCTTTAAGGAAAGGTTCGGAATGGACTTTAAGATAAAGAATATTATTTTTGTGTTGTTCCTATGCTATATGACATTGATTTGGGACATACCCGTACCTATCTTAAAGAGCATCATATTGATGGTGATTGCAATAGGGGCAGTAACCGCAGGCTTTATTGTGAAAGAAAAGAGGCTGCGAATCAGTGGTTTGGCTTTAACTTTGGTTGTTTGTGCTAAAATTGCGCTACATGATTTTGCGGGTGCAGCGACAACAGAAAAAATGGTGCTTTTTTTGATAGTGGGCCTGATTGCACTTGCAATATCAGGAATATATATTGCGCTGGAAAAGACAATAGAGTAGTAGAAATGAGGAAGCATATGGGAAAAAGAAAAATCACCTGTAGTATCCTATTACTTTGTCTGGTTCTCTTTTCAGGATGCGGGGAAAAGCTACCGCAAATGACGGAGGAGCAGGAAAATCAAATAGTAGAGTACGCAGCAGGCATTGTAATGCAGCATATGAGGGATGATGAAAGCAGATTGGTAGATTTGTCTCTATATGAAGAAAAACCGGAGGATGTTCCACAGGAGTCTGAACCCGAAACAGGGAAAATGGATGAAACGGCCGACACAGAAACGATTGATATCACAGGCGAAGGCAATTTTGGTACATTGGATGAGTTGCTTGTGCCGCAAGGAATCTCCATTATATATACCGGGTGTAAGATAGTGGATAGCTACCCGGATGATGAAAGCGGCAACCCATACTTTGCACTGGACGCTTCTACAGGAAAGAAGCTGCTGGTGATGCAGTTCTCTTTACAGAATATGACGGAAACAGAAATAGAAGTGGATATATTTTCTCTTTTCCCTAAATTTACTGTTACAATAAACGGTACGGAAAAGGAAAGCGTGCTTTCTACTATGCTTTTGGATGATTTAAGCACATATATAGGAAACATGGCTGGAGGCGAAGAGGTGGCGCTGGTGTTGCTGACAGAGGTGGACAGTTCTGTATCAGAGATGATTGACAGCCTGCAGTTAAAGGTAAAAACTGATGATGGAAGTGTGACAACTTTACTACAATAACTTGCTAAAACCTTCAAATTATGGAATTGTGTCAAAATTGTACGACAAGAAAATGACAAAAAAGCCTGTATTTACGGGCTTTTTTTGATTGCAATGCAAAATTGTTTTAAATAAATGAAAAAAATATAGAAATTAGTGTTGACAATGGAAGAAGAGGGTGTTATACTCAGTTTCGTTGTCGAGGACAACAGCTAAACAACTTAAGACCTGAAAAAAGATAAAAAAGTTGTTGACAGAAATCACTTGATGTGATATCTTAAATAAGCTGTCGCTTGAGAGAGCGATGACAACAATGAACTTTGACAAATAAACAGCAATGCAACCCTGAAAATTCTAAAAGAGAAAA
>JBJFCM010000293.1:0-11532 GCA_051888955.1 Lachnospiraceae bacterium
TGTGTACGCACCTGAACAGTTCGCAGGAGAAGGCCTGGTAGTCAGAAGAGGAAAGAAGAATTTTAAGAGAGTGGTTATGAGATAGAGATGGAAGGATTTAAACCGGGACCGGAATGTGCAGAGTGCAGGGGAAGGTGCTGCAGGGAAAAGGGGTGCTCCCTTTCCCCTGAGGATATGCAGGCAGCGCTGGAGAGAAGACAGCGGACAGGACAGTCAGCGCTTTTGTCTCAAAAAGAGCAGGGGGGATATCCGGCAGATAAACTGCGGGAGCAGCTTTTGACCATGCTTTCAGAGCAGAGAGGGCTGTATGCCATCGATTGTTTTAGCGGAAAAGAAGGACCCTTTTATTACCTGCGGATGCGTCATAAGTGCTATACCTTCATCGGGGTAGATGCCATAGGAGAGTGCATTGCTCTGACAAAAGAGGGATGCAGGCTGTCAGAGGAGGAACGTCCTAAAGGCGGCAGATTTTTGGAAAGCCGGGAAAATGGGCAGTGCGTCCAGCATTACACCAGGGAAGAGATGTGCGAGGACTGGGAACCCTATCAGGCTGTTCTTTCGTCCATCTGGCAGGAATACTATGACAGATTTACAGAGGATGGCACCTTTGAGAAGTGTGATACCGCTTATTTTGCATGGATGAAGGAACAAAGAACACTCTGACGACGGGAAAAGACTCTGCAAAAGGTATGCTTTTCAGACCTCTTACATATACTTATAACAGTATATGCAGGAGGTTTTTTTATGGAAAATTTTGCAATGAGCACTTATGACCTATACAAAGATATCAGACAGCGGACGGGAGGCGAAATATACATAGGGGTGGTTGGCCCCGTTAGAACCGGCAAATCTACATTTATCAAGCGTTTTATGGATGTGATGGTACTGCCGTTTATGGAGGATGCCCATGAAAAGGAACGGGCAAGGGATGAGATGCCTCAAAGCGCAGGTGGCAAGACCATCACTACGACGGAACCGAAATTCATTCCCAAGGAGGCAGCCCGGGTAATGCTTGGGGGCGATATTGAAGCCAAGGTACGGCTGATTGACTGTGTGGGCTACATGGTGGACGGTGCAGTAGGGCATATGGAAGAAAATGCGGAGAGAATGGTGAAAACACCCTGGTCCCAGCATGAAATCCCGTTTACCCAGGCGGCGGGCATCGGTACGGATAAGGTCATCAACGACCATTCCACTATCGGCCTTGTCATCACCACGGACGGCAGCTTCGGAGAACTTCCCAGGAGCAGCTATCTGGAGGCAGAAAACAAGACGATTACGGCTCTCAAAAAAATGCGCAAGCCTTTTTTGGTGTTGTTGAATTCGGAAAGACCCTTTGCGGAGGAAACCAAACGGCTGGCAGAGGAAATTGGGGAAAAATATCAGGTTGCAGTGTTGCCGGTCAATTGTGAACAACTGAAAAAAGAAGACATTCACAATATCATGGAGCAGGTGCTCTATGAATTTCCCATCTCCCGCATGGAATTCTACATGCCGAAATGGGTGGAAATGCTGCCTGCAAACAACAGGATGAAGGTGGATATGGTGGCAGGCATAAAGGGACTGATGAAGGAAATTGCCGCTATCAAGGATTTGCGCCGGTGTCAGGCAGATGGGGGACTTCCCATGACCAGCGAATATGTGAAGCGTTGCAAGATTGACAGCGTGAAACTGTCGGATGGCAGCGTGAAGCTACAGATGGATATCGACAATTCCTATTATTATGAGATGCTCAGCGAACTTGTGGGAGATGAGATAAGCGGAGAGTACCAGTTAATATCCAGACTAAAAGAACTTTCTGCCATGAAAAAAGAGTATTCCAAGGTGCTGCATGCATTGCAGGCTGTCAGATACAAGGGCTATGGTGTGGTGACGCCCGAAAGAGGGGAAATCAAACTGGAGAAGCCGGAGATTATCCGGCATGGTAACAAATTCGGCGTGAAGATAAAAGCAATGAGTCCCTCCATACATATGATCCGTGCCAATATCGAAACCGAAATTGCCCCTATCGTTGGCACTGAGGAACAGGCTAAGGATTTAATCAGTTATATTGCGGAGGCAGAGGATAAAGAAAACGGCATCTGGGAGACCAATATCTTTGGAAAAACGGTAGAACAGCTTGTAGGTGACGGAATAACCGGCAAAATTGCCATGATAGGGGATGAAAGTCAGGTAAAATTGCAGGAAACCATGCAAAAAATTGTCAATGACATGAATGGCGGGATGGTGTGTATTATTATTTAGGGTACACATTAGCATCACATCGGGAATGAGTGGATAATAAAAATCGGAGAGGATTGATTTAACTTAATCCTCTCCGATTTGTGCTTAAAAATATTAAAGTTTTATGAAAACTAGGCGAATAGGAGATAATATGATATAATATTCATAAAATTATAAGTTTTTAATGCGCTGCCCGTAAGATACGGAAACCATAGATTCTTTAGACATTTTCCTAATAAGGAGGAGCAATATCATGAACGCAGTATATGAGAAATTACAGCATTGTTATCAGTGTGTCAGGGAAAAGATTGATTTTGTGCCGAGAGTAGCACTGGTATTGGGCTCCGGTCTGGGGGATTTCGCAGACAATATCCGGGTGGAGGCGGAGCTTTCCTATAGCGAGATTGATGGCTTTCCGGTATCCACTGTGCCGGGACATGCAGGTAAGTTCATTTTTGGGTATCTGGGAGATGTTCCTGTGGTCTGCATGAAGGGCAGAGTGCATTTTTATGAGGGCTATGATATGACGGATGTAGTGCTTCCTGTCAGGCTGATGAAGCTTATGGGAGCGGAGATCCTGTTTTTGACCAATGCATCAGGAGGTGTAAATGCTTCTTTTGAGGCAGGGGATTTGATGCTGATTACGGATCAGATATCCTGTTTCGTAAAAAATCCGCTGATTGGTCCTAACATAGAGGAATTAGGATGCCGTTTTCCGGATATGACGACTATTTATGACAAAGAATTGCGGCAAATTATCAGTCAGACGGCGAAAGAAAATGATATTGATTTAAAAGAGGGCGTATATCTCCAGCTTACCGGCCCGTCCTTTGAATCCTCAGCGGAAATCCGCATGGCGCGCACCCTAGGAGCGGATGCGGTAGGTATGAGTACGGCGGTGGAAGCTATTGCGGCAAGGCATATGGGGATGCGTGTCTGCGGTGTTTCCTGTGTCTGCAATTTAGCAGCGGGCATGACCAAGAATCCGCTGACCCATGAGGAGGTACAGGAAGCGGCAGCCCACACGGCGCCTCTTTTTACAAAGCTGTTAATGGAAAGCATTGTAAGGTTTTAGGGCAGCTGACAGTGAGGGCAGTGTACGTACAGTAAATTTGGGAATTATTGGGAAAAGAGGGAAGCAAATGGAGAGGGAAAAACTGATACGGAAGGCGCTGGAAGCAAGAAGCTTTGCCTATGCTCCCTATTCAGGTTATGCAGTAGGGGCAGCATTGCTTACGACATCCGGGAAAATCTATACCGGCTGCAATGTGGAAAGTGCTTCCTTTGGGGCAACGAATTGTGCAGAACGGACAGCTATTTTTAAGGCGGTAAGTGAAGGGGAAAGAGAATTTACTGCCATTGCCATTGTGGGAGGAAAGGCATCCCAGGCACCGGCAGACTATGCCTATCCCTGCGGCGTGTGCAGGCAGGTAATGCAGGAATTCTGCAAGGCGGATTTTTTAGTGATTGTTGCGAAAACAGAAGAGGATTATAGAGAGCATACGCTTTCGGAACTATTGCCTTATGGATTCGGAGGTGAAAATCTGGCATGAATATCAGACTTTATAATGCGAGAATTTTGACGATGGAAAAGAACAGACCGGTTTTCTTTGGGGAAATCCGGATACAGGATGACAGGATTACCTATGTGGGAGAGGAAAGGACGCCTGAGCAGCTACAGAAGGATGAGGTGGATACACCTGTCTGGGATAAGGAAATAGACTGTGAGGGCAATCTGCTGATGCCGGGTTTCAAGGATGCCCATACCCATTCCGGTATGACTTTTCTGCGTTCCTATGCAGATGACCTTCCATTGCAGCAATGGCTGGAGGAAAAGATTTTTCCTATGGAAAAGAAGCTCACAGCAGAGGATATTTTCTATTTTGTAAAGCTGGCCATACTGGAATATCTGACCAGCGGTATCACCTCCATCTTTGATATGTATCTGATGCCTACAATCACGGCACATGCCTGTATGGATATGGGAATGCGTTGTGTGTTAGTGAGCGGATTGAACAATTTTACCTCCTCAGTGAGGGAAATGGCAGAGGAGTATGAGCATTGGAACAACGCTTCTCCCTTAATCAGTTATCAGCTGGGATTTCATGCGGAATATACCTGTGATAAACAGCTTTTGAAGCAGCTGGCATCTCTGGCGCATAAGCTGAATGCGCCGGTATATGCCCATATGAATGAGACGGCCTCGGAGGTGGCAGAATGCAAGAAGAGATATGGAATGACACCACCGGTATTTTTAGATTCTTTGGGAATGTTTCAGTACGGTGGCGGTGGATTTCATTGTGTCCATATGTCGGAGGATGACTTGCGCATCTTTATTAAGAGAGGCATGTATGTGATTACCAATCCCGGTTCCAATACGAAACTGGCCAGTGGTATTGCACCCATTTCCACATTTATGAAGAAATCTATCCCTGTGGCTATCGGTACGGATGGTCCTGCCAGCAACAATTGCCTGGATATGTTCCGGGAGATGTTTCTTGTGACCGGGCTTGCCAAACTGCGGGAAAAGGATGCTGCATGTTTAGATGCTATGGACGTTCTGCGGATGGCTACGGTAAACGGTGCGGCAGCTATGCATCTTAATAATGCGGATGTGCTCGCAGAAGGAAAATTGGCGGACATCATCATGATAGACTTGAAACAGCCTAATATGCAGCCCATACATAATATTGAGAAAAATATCGTATACAGTGGCAGCAAGAAGAATGTAAAGATGACGATGATAGGCGGTCGGATACTGTATATGGATGGCAAGTATTATGTGGGAGAGGAACCTTCTGATATTTATAGAGAAACAGAAAGGATTGTAAGACGCCTGACGGAGTAGGCAGCAATTGGTGTGGCTTGATGGAATTTATTGTGTTTGTTATGATAGCAGTGGCCCTGGTGGTGCTGATGCTTGCAAAGGGGCTTTATGATGAGCAGCGTGACAGGAAAAAGCTGATTGACCGTTTAAAGAATCATTATGGAGAAATGCAGGAAAAGGAGTATCGTCCGGAGCAGTATGCATCTATTTCCCGGTATTTTTTTAAACATCCCGCAGAAGGGCAGATTGATGATATTACCTGGAACGATTTGAATATGGATGATGTATTCAAAAGGATGAACGATACCTTTTCTTCGGCAGGGGAAGAAGTACTCTATTATATTCTTCGGACACCACAGTTTTCGGAAGAGAAATTGGCGCATTTTGAGGAGCTGATACAGTATTTTGCAGAACATACGGAGGAAAGGGTGGGGCTCCAGCTTTTATTTCACCGGATGGGTCACACCGGCAGGTTTTCTCTGTATGACTATCTGGATCATCTGGATATACTGGGAAAAAGGAGCAATAGCAGGCATTGGATATTAAATCTTCTGTACATTCCCTGCATTTTGCTTTGTGCTATCCGGCCTTCCTATGGCGTTCTTTGTCTGGTGCTGTTGATGTTGTACAATATGATTACCTACTTTAAAGAAAAAAATGAGATCGATCCGTATATCAGCAGCTTTGCTTATGTGATGCGCCTGATGGATGTCGCCCAGAAAACAGAAGGCCTCCACTTGGATGAATTGCAGCAGGAAATGGAGCTGCTTCGCAGCCACAGAAAGAATTTAAGCAAGTTTAAGAGAGGCTCCTTTTGGCTTATGTCCTCCGGCAGAATGTCAGGCTCAGGCAATCCATTGGATATTATATTGGATTATTTGCGCATGATATGCCATCTGGATTTAATGAAGTTCAATTCCATGCTGGAACAGGTGCGGTTACACACAGAGGATGTGGATGTGCTGTTTTCTACGCTGGGCAGCCTGGAAGCAGCAATAGCGGTTGGAGCCTATAGAAAATCTCTTTCGGAGGGTTACTGTATTCCGCAACTTATGCCGGATGAAAAGAGAACAATTGCAGCCAGGGAGGTATACCATCCCCTGATAGACAAGCCTGTTAAAAATTCCATTAGAGCGGACAGAGGCGTGCTGCTTACCGGTTCTAACGCTTCCGGCAAATCTACTTTTTTAAAGACAGTAGCTGTGAATGCGATTTTTGCCCAGACTATTCATACGGTTTTAGCAGACTTTTATGAAGGAAGCTATTTTCACATTTATTCCTCCATGGCTCTTCGGGATGACCTGGCCGGAGGCGAAAGCTATTATATGGTGGAAATCCGGGCAATCAAAAGGATTCTGGATGTTGCCGGTTCAGGTGCGGATGTGCTTTGCTTTGTGGATGAGGTGCTCAGAGGAACCAATACGGTGGAGAGGATTTCTGCTTCTACAGAAATCTTAAAAAGCTTATCTACAGACAGGGTAATGTGTTTTGCAGCTACACATGATGTGGAGTTGACGGAACTTCTTGCGGATATTTATGATAATTATCATTTTGAAGAGGAAATCATAGACGGGGACGTGCATTTTAATTATCGGCTGCTGGGCGGCAAAGCGACTACGCGGAATGCGATTAAGCTTTTGCAGGTGATGGGATACCAGGAAGCGATTATAGAAAATGCCAACCGTCGTGCAGAAGCGTTTCTACAGACCGGTAAATGGAGGTAAAAAGGAAAAGATGAAGGTAACATTATATACGGACGGTGCAGCCAGAGGGAATCCGGAAGGACCGGGCGGCTATGGCGCCATCCTGCAATATGTGGACGGCAAAGGCACGCTGCATGAAAGACAGTTCAGCGCAGGCTATAAAAAGACGACCAATAACCGCATGGAGCTGATGGCCGTCATCATAGGGCTGGAGGCTCTTACAAAGCCCTGTGAGGTAGTGGTGGTATCCGATTCCAAATATGTGACGGATGCTTTCAATCAGCACTGGATGGACGGCTGGCTTAAGAACAATTGGAAGACCAGCACCAAAAAGCCGGTGAAGAACGTGGAGCTTTGGCAGCGCCTGCTTGCAGCAATGAAGCCCCATCAGGTGCGGTTTGAATGGGTGAAGGGGCACGACGGACACCCGGAAAATGAAAGATGTGATGTGCTGGCAACGACAGCAGCAGACGGAGAGATACTTCTTGACGATGATGGTGGTGCGTTGCTATAATAAGGTTTGTAAAGAAAGGTGGCAGGAATTATGATAGCATTTTTGAATTCATTTCTCAGTTACTTATTATTGTTTGTGATTATGGTTGCGATTGCCGGTGTTGGAATTTTTGCGGGGATTACTTTACGCAAGAAAAAGGATAACAAGGAGGCAGCCACAATAGATTCACCGGAAGTGTAAGAAAGTGCCGCGGTATGCGGCATTTTTTGTGCAATAGGAAATTTCCATGAATTTCATAAGCGGTAAGAAACCGAAACATAACAAGGAGAGAAGCTATGCGCTATGATGTAATACTTTGGGATTTGGACGGTACGTTGTTAGATTTTTCTTATTCCCAGCATTATTCGCTTTGTAAGTGTCTGGAAGAAATCGGTGTGACACCGACCGAGGAAATGGTGGAGAGATATTCTGAAATCAACGAGAGCTGGTGGCAGAGGCTGGAGCGTGGAGAGGTCAGTAAGGCGCAGCTTTTAACGGGACGTTTTCTGGAGCTGTTTGCGGAATATGGAATCGTTTGCATGGATGTTGATGGTTTCAGGAAGAATTATGAGCAGTATCTGGGTTCTGTATACAAATATCTGGATGATTCCCTTGAAATCTGCAAGAGCCTTCAGGGAAAGTGCAGGCAGTTTATTGTGACAAACGGCATCACTGTCACTGCGATAAAAAAACTGAAACTCTCCGGATTTTCTGATATTATGGAAGATGTTTTCATATCAGAACAGCTTGGAGCGCCAAAACCTCAGAAGGCATTTTTTGACAGGGTATTTGAAACCATACCGGAGGTCCCTAAAGACAGGATATTGATTGTAGGGGATTCTTTGAGCAGCGATATGCGTGGTGGCAATAACGCGGGCATTGCTACCTGCTGGTACAATCCGAAAACTGCGGTAAATACCACTGAGGTACGGATTGATTTTTCCATAGCTCACCTGAAAGAAGTGATTGGAATCGTGGAGGGATAAATGGCTAAGTCGACAAATCAGAAGCTGAAGTTGTTCTATATTTTACAGATGCTCAAGGAAAATACGGACGAGGAGCATGTCCTGAGCACGCAGGAGATTATTAAAAAACTGGCTGACAATGATATCAAAGCGGAGAGAAAGAGTATCTATGATGATATGGCCTGTCTTACGGATTACGGCTATGACATCATATTGAAAAAGGGAAAAGTGGGTGGAGGCTACTATCTGGCAAGCAGGGAGTTTGAACTGGCAGAGCTAAAGCTTTTGGTGGATGCGGTGCAGGCTTCCCGGTTCATGACGGCCAAAAAGTCCCGTGAGCTTATCAAAAAGCTGGAAAAGCTGGCCAGCAGACATCAGGCAGTGCAGCTGCAACGCCAGGTCTTTGTATCAGGCCGCGTGAAAACAGAAAATGAAAGAATCTACTACAATGTGGACACCATATATAAAGCCATTGACGAGAATGTGAAGATTTCCTTCACTTATCTGGAATGGAGTCTTTCTAAGGAACTTCAGCCCAAAAAGAAGGGAAGCAAATATCTGGTAAGTCCCTGGGCGCTTATCTGGGACGATGAAAATTATTATCTGGCAGCATATGATGGCCAGGCAGAAATAATCAAGCATTACCGCGTGGATAAAATGGGAAGTGTAAGCCTTACAAAAGAGGACAGGGAAGGCAGGGAACAGTTTGAAAAAATCAATCCGGCGGAATACACAAAGCAAACCTTCGGTATGTTTGGAGGGAAAGAGGAAATCGTTACGCTGCAGTTTTGTGACCGGCTGATTGGTGTGGTACTGGACCGCTTCGGAAAAGAAACGGATATCAGGAAAAAGGAAGAAGAAAGCTTTACTGTACGGATAAAGGTTGTGGTGAGCGGACAGTTCTTCGGATGGCTGGCAGGCTTAGGGAAGGATGCCAAAATCATTGCACCAATAGAAGTAAAGGAAAAATACAAAACCTGGCTTACAGATATATTGGAAAAACAGGAATGAGAAAGATATGTACAGGGAAGGATGTACAGGAAAGAAGGAATAATATGCAGGCAGCAAAAAGGATGAAGGAGCTGGAAGGCGGTATTTTCCAGACTCTCAATGACAAGAAGAACGAAATGGAGAAACAGGGCAGAAAGGTATACAATCTGTCGGTGGGAACCCCGGATTTTGAACCGGCACCTCACATTATAGAAGCAGTTGTCAAAGCGGCTCAAAAGCCGGAAAACTATAAATATGCGCTGGCTGATTTGCCGGAGCTTACAAAAGCTGTGCAGAAGCGTTTTGAAAGCAGATATGGGGTAGCACTTTCCGAGGACGAAATTATGAGTGTATACGGTTCCCAGGAGGGCATTGCCCATATTGGGCTGTCTCTGTTCGATGAAGGAGATATTGTGCTGGTGCCGGACCCCGGTTATCCTATTTTTTCTGTGGGACCTTTTCTGGCGGGGGCAAAGCTGGTGACCTATGAGCTGGTGCCGGAGAGAAATTACCTGCCGGATCTGCAGGCCATAGGTGAGAAATACGGTCATAGGGCAAAATGCATGATCGTGTCCTATCCGCTCAACCCCATCTGTAAATGTGCACCCCACTCCTTTTATGAGGAACTGATTCCGTGGGCAATTGAAAATGATATTCTGATTATTCATGACAATGCATACTCCGACATTGTTTATGATGGCAGACAGGGGATTTCCATTCTTTCAATTCCGCGTGCAAAGGATATCTGTGTGGAGTTTTATTCCTTATCCAAGTCCTTTAACTACACCGGAGCCAGAATGGGCTTTTTGGTAGGTAATAGTGAGGTGGTGGCCAATTTTAAGAAGCTTCGTTCTCAGATAGATTACGGAACCTTTCTGCCGGTACAGTATGGTGCAATCGCAGCTCTGACCGGACCGGATGATATGGTGAAGGAGCAGTGCAGAAAATATGAAGAGCGGAGAAATGCGCTTTGTGACGGTCTGACCTCTATTGGCTGGAAAACGGAACGGAGCGAAGGAACCATGTTTGCCTGGGCAAAGATTCCGGAGGGATTTACGGACGATACGGATTTTGTGATGGAGCTGTTGAAGGAAACAGGAGTATTGTGTACTCCCGGAAGCAGTTTTGGTGAAAAAGGCAAAGGATATGTGCGTTTTGCTCTGACGCTGCCTGTGGAAACCATACAGGCTGCTGTAACGGCCATATCGGACAGCGGGATATTATCTTCGAAAAAATAATACAAAATTCGAGTATGATTTTTGTATAAATTTATTTCATACACTCATTGACTTTTCCTTCCGGTTTTCTTATACTGAATATACGCCACTAAATATGGACAAACAATGCATACATAGACACTATATATAGTAGAAAGCCGACAGATGTGTCAGTACGTAAGTATAGCTGAAGGCGTAGTTTAAATTTATCAGGAGGGAATAGAATGAGTATTGTAGTAGAACAAGCGGGAGAGGACACTGTGGATTATGGTGCAGAATATAAGACTAGGAGAGATGTCAAGGTAATCAAGAAGGACGGCAGCAAGGAGGCCTTTAATGTACAGAAGGTTATCAATGCCGTAGGAAAAAGTGCCTATCGTGCCCTTACCAAGTTCACCGAGGAGGAAAAGCGTCACATCTGCCAGTATGTAGTAGAAAAAGTGGACGAGCTGGATCAGGACGAAATTCCCATTCCCATAATGCATAATATCGTAGAGAGCGCCCTGGAGCAGGTAAAGCCTATCGTGGCAAAGAGCTACAGGGATTACCGCAACTATAAGCAGGACTTTGTTCGCATGCTGGATGATGTCTATAAGAAAAGCCAGTCCATCATGTATATTGGAGATAAGGAGAATGCCAATACGGATTCTGCCCTTGTTTCTACCAAGAGAAGCCTGATTTTCAATCAATTGAACAAAGAACTGTATCAGAAGTTCTTTATGACCACAGAGGAGATTCAGGCGTGTCGTGACGGATATATCTATGTGCACGATATGTCTGCCAGAAGAGACACCATGAACTGCTGTCTGTTCGATGTGGAGAATGTGCTGTCAGGCGGCTTTGAAATGGGCAATATCTGGTACAATGAGCCTAAGACCCTGGATGTGGCATTTGATGTAATCGGAGATATCGTGCTCAGTGCTGCCAGCCAGCAGTATGGTGGATTTACGGTACCCAGCGTAGACAATATTCTGGAGCCTTATGCAGAAAAATCATATCAAAAATATCTGGACAAGTATAAACGTCTTGGCATAGATCCAGATACAGCAGAAGCAGAAGCCTATGCGGATGTGGTGAGAGAGTTTGAACAGGGCTTCCAGGGCTGGGAATATAA
>JBJFCM010000293.1:11632-21081 GCA_051888955.1 Lachnospiraceae bacterium
GCAGGTGTAAGATGCTCTGCCAAGACTATGTATCCTGACTGGCTGAGTCTGACCGGTAAGGGATATGTGGCCAGCATTTATAAACAGTACGGCAAGATTATTTCCCCGATGGGCTGTCGTGCCTTTCTGTCTCCCTGGTATGAGAGAGGCGGTATGCATCCGGCTGATGATAAGGATACCCCTATTTTTGTAGGCCGCTTCAATATCGGTGCGGTTTCCCTGCATCTTCCTATGATTCTTGCTAAATCCAGACAGGAGAGTAAGGACTTTTATGAGGTGCTGGATTATTATCTGAATTTGATTCGGCAGCTCCATATTCGTACCTATGCTTATCTGGGAGAGATGCGCGCATCCACTAACCCGTTAGCCTATTGTGAAGGTGGTTTCCTGGGCGGGCATCTGAAGCTGACTGACAAGATTAAGCCACTGTTGAAATCCGCAACGGCAAGCTTTGGCATTACGGCTCTGAATGAACTGCAGGAGCTTTATAACGGCAAATCCCTTGTAGAGGATGGGCAGTTTGCGTTGGAGGTCATGGAGCATATCAACGCCAAGGTAAACGAGTTCAAAGAGGAAGATGGCAATCTGTATGCTATTTACGGAACGCCTGCAGAGAACCTCTGTGGATTACAGATTAAGCAGTTCAGAAATAAGTACGGTATTGTAGAAGGTGTTTCCGACAGAGAATACGTAAGCAATTCCTTCCACTGCCATGTAACAGAAGATATTACGCCTATTCAGAAGCAGGATCTGGAAGAGAGATTTTGGAACCTGAGTAACGGTGGTAAGATACAGTATGTAAAATATCCCATCGATTACAATATCGAAGCTATCAAAACACTGATTAGAAGAGCCATGGACAAAGGCTTTTATGAAGGTGTGAACCTTTCACTGGCATACTGTGACGACTGTGGACATCAGGAGCTGGAGATGGATGTGTGTCCTAAATGCGGCAGCCGCAATCTGACGAAGATCGACCGTATGAACGGTTATTTGTCTTATTCCAGGGTACACGGAGATACCAGATTGAATGAGGCAAAAATGGCTGAAATCGCAGAAAGGAAGAGCATGTAGCGAAATATGAGATATCATAATATTACGAAGGATGACATGCTAAACGGCGATGGGCTGCGTGTGGTGCTTTGGGTTGCGGGCTGTTCCCATTGCTGTGAGAAATGTCAGAATCCTATTACATGGGACCCTAATGGGGGGCTTTTATTTGATGATGCTGCAAAACAGGAGATTTTTGAGCAGCTTGATAAGGATTATATTTCCGGTATTACCTTTTCGGGTGGAGACCCGTTACATCCGGCCAATCGTCTTGATGTGAGAAATTTCATGGCTGAGATTAAGGAAAAATACCCCAATAAGACCATTTGGTTATATACGGGGGATTCCTGGGAAAATATTTTATATTATCCGATGATGCAGTATGTGGATGTGGTCGTGGACGGAGAATTCCATATTGCGGAGCTGGATCCCAAGCTTTTGTGGAAGGGCAGTAAGAACCAGCGGGTTATTGATGTAAAAAAGACACTGGCACAGACGGATCCCAAGGTCCCGGTTTTGCACTGTGCGGACTATGATCGATAAGGAGAAGGCACATGCAGAGAGTGGCGCAGTTTTTTAAAGTGAGCAAAGAGAATTTTGTGCAGGCATTAAAAGAGGACTTTCCTGAGTATACGGAGGATGATATCAGGGATATTTATGAGTCCATTGAACTTCCGAAGAGAGCTACCAAAGGGAGCGCCGGATATGATTTCTATGCGCCGTTTGCTTTTTCTCTTCCGCCCGGAAGTACCATCAAGGTGCCTACAGGTATACGGGTAAAGATGAATGAGGACTGGGTACTTAAGCTGTATCCCAGAAGCGGCCTGGGCTTCAAATACCGGTTGCAGTTGAATAACACGGTAGGAATTATTGACAGTGACTATTACTATTCTGACAATGAAGGCCATATCTTTGCAAAGATAACCAATGACTCCAATGAAGGAAAGACGCTTGAGATAGGAGCGGGAACCGGCTTCATGCAGGGAATTTTTGTGGAATATGGAATTACCGTGGATGATGATGCGGAAGGCATCCGCAATGGTGGCTTTGGCAGCACCACAAAGTAATGCCATGTATAATTGACTCCTTTTTCGGGATACTATTTTTAGTGAAACCGGAAAAGGAGTTTTTTTATGGGGAAAATAGATAAAAACAACAATGAAAGTGGCAGAAGCAGTGGCCGGATGTCAGGTTCTTTGAAAGAAAATATGGCATATATGAATGAAAGACTGGCAACGGATGTGAGCTTTGATTTGGTATACCGGGTCATCCGTATCGGTGAAAAGGAAGCCTGCATGTATTTTATTGATGGTTTCTGTAAGGATGAACTGATGCAGAAGATGCTGCAGTACTTTATCGGTATCAAGAAGGAAGAAATGCCGCAGAATGCTCATGAAATGAGCAAACGCTGTATTCCTTATGTGGAAGTGGATTTGAAAGAAGATTGGGATGATATTCTGTATGGATTGTTGTCGGGAGTTTTCGTCCTTTTTATCGAGGGCTATACCCAGGCCATTTTAATTGATTCCCGCACTTATCCGGCCAGAAGTGTGGAAGAACCGGAAAAGGATAAGGTGCTCCGCGGCTCCAAGGATGGTTTTGTGGAGACAATCGTGTTCAATACGGCACTGATCAGAAGGCGAATCCGCAGCACGGAGCTTCGGATGGAGATGATGAGCGCCGGAAAAAGTTCCAAGACAGATATTGTAGTCTGCTATATGGAATCCAGAGTGGATCATAAGTTTCTGACCCAAATCAAAAATCGTATCAAAAATATTAAAGTGGATGCTCTTACCATGAATCAGGAGAGCCTGGCGGAATGCCTTTATCAGAGGCGTTGGTACAACCCGTTTCCCAAATTTAAATATACGGAAAGACCGGATACGGCGGCAGCCCAGATATTGGAGGGAAATATTATCATACTGGTGGATAATTCTCCGTCAGCCATGATTATGCCAACGTCTATATTCGATGTGGTGGAGGAAGCGGATGACTATTATTTTCCTCCTATTACAGGCACTTATTTACGGTTGTCTCGGTTTTTGATTGCGTTGCTTACCTATTTTCTGACACCGACCTTTTTACTCCTGATGAGTCACAGGGAGTATATCCCGGAAAGCTTTACATTTATTCTGTTGAAGGAAACGGAGAATATCCCTCTTATCTGGCAGTTTTTAATATTGGAGCTGGCAATAGACGGGTTGAGGCTGGCTGCAGTCAATACGCCCAATATGTTAAGCACACCGCTTTCTGTTATGGCGGCTTTGGTGTTGGGGGAATTTTCGGTAAACAGTGGCTGGTTCAATGCGGAGGTTATGCTGTATATGGCATTTGTAGCCATAGCGGGTTATACCCAGGCCAATTATGAATTGAGCTATGCTTTGAAATTCATGCGTATGCTGACCTTGATTTTGACTTCGATTTTTGGATTGTGGGGCTATCTGGCCGGTGTTGCCATCTGTATGATTTCCATCATCTGTAATCGGACGGTATCGGAAAAAAGTTATATTTACCCACTTTTGCCGTTTGACTTGAAAAAACTGTGTACCAGGCTGTTTAGACTCAGACTTCCCGATGCCAGAAAATAGAAGCTTTCTTTGAACTGTAAAAATACCGTTACAATCTGTCACATAAGAGTTTCTAAAGTTGAAAAATTCAGTCAACAATGCTATTATATTCAAATAGGGTAGAGGGGTTCTGCTTCTGCCTGAATATTAAAATAGTGAATGTGAAGCTGAAGGCTTGACTGCAACGAAAAATAGGAGGCTTCTGAATGGCAGGATTTAAAATTGTAACAGACTCTACCGCAGATTTACCTGAGGATTATCTTAAGGAACATGAAATAGAATGTATGAATTTATGTTATCTGATCGGTGGAGAGACATACGGTGGTGACACCGGCAAGGAATTGGACTGGAAAGAGTTTTACGCCATGATGAGAGCCGGACAGATGCCGACTACCTCGCAGGTGAACCCGGAAGAGGCGAAGCAGCATTTTGAGAGGTATCTGTCAGAAGGCGAGAGAAATATCTTGTATCTGGCGTTTTCTTCGGGACTGAGCGGTACCTATAACAGTGCCAGGATGGCGGCAGAGGAAGTAATGGAAGAGCATCCGAATTGTAAGATTATTGTAATAGACACGCTGGCTGCTTCTTTGGGAGAAGGGCTTCTGGTTTATTATGCTGTGAAGATGAGAGAAGAGGGCAAGAGCATGGAAGAGGTGGCTGAGTGGGTTCAGCAGCATCTTAAGAACTTTGCACATATCTTTACAGTGGACGACCTGAATCACCTTTACCGGGGCGGCAGAGTCAGCAAGGCTACAGCCGTTATTGGTACGATTGCCGGGATTAAGCCCATTATGCATGTGGACATGGAGGGGCACCTGGTTCCGATTGACAAGGTGAGGGGAAGAAAGAAGTCCCTGCTTACGCTGGTAGATTACATGGAAGAGAAGATAGGCTCCTACAGAGATAAAAACGATATCGTCTTTATCAGCCATGGGGATGCCCTGGAAGAGGCACAGTTTGTGGCAGCTGAAGTGAGGAGACGGTTTGGTATCGAAAAGTTCATCATCAATCGTGTCGGCCCCACTATCGGTTCCCATTCCGGCCCGGGAACGATGGCGCTGTTCTTCATGGGGGATGAACGATAAATTACAGAAGAGGGAGGGTTACATATGTTTAATTGGGGAGGATTTATCATTAAGCTGCTGATTAGTATTGCGGTAGCATTCGGAACAGGTCAGAGCCAGGAAATCGCTGTGAGAATTATGATGGCAGTGTTTATATACAGCGTTATTTCTGCATGGTGGTATTGCTGCAAAATGACGGAGAACTACCTTGTCGGTACTATAGCTTTCCTTGCAGCAGTCTTCTTTTCCAGTTGGGGGATTGCAGCGGGGCCGAATATTGTGATTAAGGTAATTGCCTATATTGTGGTAATAGCCATTGTGATAGGTGGAGTCATTGCAGATATATGGGGAATCATCCAGGCAATCCGATATCGCTGATACAGTATATGATAATCGATGCGTATGGGCATAAATGGTATTAGAAAATGAGTTTTTTGAAAATTTTAATGGTGAATGTTCCCTTTAGCGGACATATTAATCCCACTTTGGCTCTGGCAGAAGAACTGGTCAGGCGGGGGCATAAGGTCTCATATATTCTTAATAATGAATGGAAAGAACAGATTGAGGGTATTGGAGCAGAATTTATTCCTTATATAAATCATGATGATTTTCGGGTGGAGTTGAAAAACGGGCATCCTAAAAATTTTTTTAAAGTTTTACATATGTGGAAATATGTCTATGACACTGTTATGGCGGTAGGAGAGCAGTATGACGTGCTTATTTATGAATTTTATACGTTTATAGCATATGCAGCAGGTATTAGAATGGGTCTTAAGGTTATCAGACAGTTTACCACATTTGCAGTGAATGAAAATAATATAAATGCAATGCTTTCCAGTGACAATAAAGAAATTAATCTGTTAAAAAATAAATTATTTTTGAGGCTGATTACCAAAATAGTCTGTGGAAAGAGAAAATTGTCTACAGAGAATATTTTAACAGAGATTACCAAGGTACCGGTAAAGGCAAATATTGTATATACAGCAAAAGATTTTCAGATAAATAAGGAAGAATTTGGTGAAGAATATTGCTTTGCCGGGCCTATGATTGGTAAGAGAAAATGTGACATTCACATTCCATACGAAAAAATGACTGGCAAAGTTATTTATATTTCTCTGGGAACAATTCAAAATGAACAAACATCATTTTACCAAAAGTGTATTGAGGCATGGAAAACAAGTGATGATGTGTCGGTTATTATGTCTGTAGGAAAAAAGACAGATATACAAAAACTAATGCCTATTCCACATAATTTCTATGTTTATCATTATGTACCGCAGTTGGAAGTGCTTGAAAAATCAAGTGTGTTTATCACTCATGGTGGGATGAACAGTGTGAACGAGGGATTATATTTTGAAAATCGGATACTTGGTATTCCTATGGATTTGGACCAATATGCGGTTGTGAAACAAGTTCAGGACTTGAAACTTGGATATAGATTAGATAAGGAATGTGTTACTTCCGAAGTATTAAGAAAAAAAGTGCAGGAACTTCTTTTGGATGATGAAATTGCGAAAAGTGTTAAAAATATGAGTATGATAATGCGAAATGCAGGAGGGGCGAAAAGGGCAGCAGAATTTGTGGAACAAGAAGTAAACAGAATTTCGTTTTAGGAAAAAGCACCCGTCCATTTTACGAAAAATGAACGGGTGTAATTTTAATAATTCTCTTCCTATTGTTACCAGCTACGCACAAATTTATTGATATAATTATCTAAGCACTGTTCAATTACACGAATAGCTTCTTCACGATCGCCTTTTTCGTTGACATCAGTGGTCTTATTCTCGAGCGCCTTGTACACGGTAAAGAAATGCTCCATTTCTTCTATGACGTGGCTGGGAAGCTCTGAGATATCGTGGTAGTTGTTGTAGGTAGGATCATTGAAGGGAACCGCAATAATCTTTTCATCCTTCTTACCGCCATCCAGCATAGAGATGACACCGATGGGGTAGGCTCTCACCAGCGTAAGGGGTGCAACCGGCTCGGAGCAGAGAAGAAGTACGTCTAACGGGTCACCGTCATCACCGTAGGTACGGGGAATAAAACCGTAATTGGCCGGATAGTGGGTGGAGGTATAAAGGATGCGGTCCAGGATGATATAACCGGTTTCCTTATCCAGTTCATACTTGTTCTTGCTGCCTTTAGGGATTTCGATGACACAGATAAAATCCGTAGGGGTAACTCTTTTTACGTTGATATTGTGCCATATATTGCCATTCATGCCGTTCATAATAAATCCTCCTCATCAGATTGTCTGAAAATTTATTCTATTATAGCATTTTTGGAGCGGATGTAAACAAAAAGTTCTTATTTACATCCGCATTTTGCATTATTTTCCATACCCGTCTGTACGGTGTCGAAGCCGGGATTAAAGGCGTAGAAATTATTGCTGTTCAGTTTATCCTGTGTGATGCGCAGGGCTTCTCCGAAACGCTGGAAGTGGACGATTTCCCTTGCACGTAAAAATTTGATCGGTGCATAGACATCCGGTTCATCCTTTACGAGGCGGAGGATGTTATCGTAGGTGGAACGGGCTTTCTGCTCTGCAGCCATATCTTCAAAAAGGTCGGTAATGACATCCCCCTTGCTTTGGAATTCGCAGGAATTGAAGGGAATGCCGCCTGCTGCCTGGGGCCATATGCCTACCGTGTGGTCGGTGTAGTAGGGAGCAAAGCCGCTCTTTTCAATCTCCTCCATGGACAGGTTGCGGGTGAGCTGGTGGACGATGGTGGCTACCATTTCCAGATGGGCCAGTTCTTCAGTACCGATATCGGTGAGCACACCGGCTACCTCTCTATAGGGCGTGGCATAGCGTTGGGAAAGGTAGCGCATGCTGGCACCCATTTCCCCATCGGGGCCGCCGTATTGTGACATGATGCACTGGGCTATTTTAGCGTTTGGCTCTTTGATATTTACAGGAAACTGCAATCGTTTTTCGTAGGTCCACATGTGTTACATTCCCCCTTCCCATGGCATGGGTGAGAGCACCCAGTTCCATTCCTTTGTGTCAGTAGAGTGTTCTGCAGTCAGTGGATAGTAGCGCTCGGAAAAATCCTTTGTCAATTGTTTATTTATGCGGGAGTAGTGATTGAAGTATTCCATGGCCTGTTTGTCAAAGGGGTGTGTATCCAGATATAAAGTCAAGTCTACAAGGGTAAAGTCGATGATGCTGATATCCCGCAGCATACGACTCTGTTCAGATGTGTTGCTGTTCATGATACCACCCTTCTTCCGGTAAAGGGCTTATCGAGCTCAGGGAATATGGTACCTGTATAAAAAGCATCTTCCAGATTTTCATAAATCTTGGAAAGATGCTGCCAGGGAACATATGCCATGGCTACCGGATAACGGTCAAAATATTCATCAAAAGTGTAATCCTGCATAAGACTTCCTTTCCTGTAAAAGCATAATTTTATAGTAGTATATGTGTCGGGAACCGGTCTGTTACCAAATTGTGTGTACAAAAAGAGGTATTGTAAGTTAATAAAAGTTAGTTATCATTAACCTTGACAAGTCACAGCGAACAGCATATAATTTGTACAGAAAAACGGAGGCATTGCTATGACACTGTACGAAGCGGAGAAAGATAAAGAATATACGATAGAAGGCTTGTATGTGGAGGAAGCCGTAACCAGACGGTTACAGGCACTGGGCCTCAATGATGGTACCAGGATTAAGGTTTTGAACAGAAAGAGAAGAGGAGCGCTTATCATAAAGGTCCGGGGAACCAGGCTGGCGCTTGGCAAGCACCTTTCCTCCAATATTGAAGTCAGGGAGGAAAAAAGCAATGAGCAAGAATAGTATTCATGTTGCCTGTGTGGGAAATCCCAATTGTGGAAAGACCACACTTTTCAATGCACTGACCGGTTCCAAACTGAAGGTGGCTAACTGGCCCGGCGTGACCGTGGAAAAGGTAGAGGGACAGACCTCCTATGAAGGAAGAGATATTACGCTGGTAGACACACCGGGCATTTACTCCCTGACCTGCTATACCATCGAAGAGAAGGTAACAAGAAAGTGTGTTATGGATGACGATATCGATGTAATCATCAATATCGTGGATGCATCCTCTCTGGAAAGAAATCTGTACCTGACATTACAGCTTCTGGAACTGGGAAAGCCGGTGGTGTTAGCCCTCAATATGATGGACATTGTAAAAGAGCGGGGGATGGAGATAGACCTGCACCGACTGCCGGAGATGCTGGGAAATATCCCGGTGGTGCCTGTTTCGGCAGCAAAGAGGACAGGGTTAGACATTCTGCTCCATGCCGTGGTGCATCATTACGAGGAGGACCAGAGCGCGGAATATACGCTGCAGTATCCGGAAGAAATAGAAAACAAAATTGCCAAACTGGAGGTTATGATGCAGGCCCATTATCCGACACATTCTTCTGTACGCTGGCATGCCATCAAGCTTCTGGAGGACGATGAAGAGGTAAAAAAGGAGCATCCTATCCAGGTTACCAATATTGTGGATAAGAGCTATGAAAAAGAGATTATCAGCTGTAAATATGCGTACATAGAGTCTGTAGTGAAAGAAGTCTTGTTTCACAAGAGCAAAAAGGCAGCTACCACGGATAAGGTGGATAAGCTGCTTACCAATGAGTGGCTGGGGCTGCCCGTCTTTTTGTGCATTATGGGGCTGGTATTCTTCCTGACTTTTACGGTGGGAGATATGCTAAAGGGGCTGTTTGAAACGGCTTTGGACGTTTTTTCCGGTGCTGTGACAGCAGGACTGCAGGGAATCGGTACTGCAGACTGGCTGGTT
>JBJFCM010000294.1:0-4310 GCA_051888955.1 Lachnospiraceae bacterium
GCAACACCTACAGGAAAAAACAGCCTTTTTTAGTACTGGCAATACAGTGGGCGGTTTATCTTCTGCATCTGATATGCGGTATCGTGTATTTCTGCCAGATCATGCTGGGATATGATTTTTTGTAGGAAATTGCTTTTTTTGCAAAAGAATGTTAAAGTGAGATAAATACATCCGCAGGAGGACCTGGTGTCGGTGAAAGCAAGGATATATGTCTGTCACACTTACTACCATGTATATGTGACTTTTTTAAAGGAATTGAATCTGCCCAGGGAGCAGAGGGGACAGGCTACCCTGGTATTGAGCAGGCTGTCTAATAATTTTGAAAATTTAAAGAGCAGGGTAGAAGCCACCGGGCTGTTTGGACAGGTGGTGGAATTTGACGAAAAGCGGCCGGAATTTTTCCCGGAGCTTGCGCCTTTGCAGACGGATAAAGGGAATATCGTATCCAATATGTGGTCCCGTATCCGCTTTACCAGACGGTTTGCCACACTGCTTGCACCTTTTATGCCGGTGGATTTTAAGGAATATAAAGAGGTATATGTATACTGCGATTCCGACCCCATCGGTTTTTATTTGAACCAGAACCATATCTGGTATCATGCGTTAGAGGATGGGCTGAACTGTCTGAAAAACTATGACGCTGCACGCTATGATAACAGAGGGCATTTTGGCATGAAAGCCTTTATGTCTGAAAAACTGAACCTGATATTTATCCAGAACGGATACGGGAAATACTGTATCGATATGGAAGTGAACGATATCTCTTTACTGAAATACAAGCATCACAAGTATAAAGAGGTTCCCAGGCAGAACCTGGTGGAAAAACTGACACAGGATGATAAGGATTTGATTTTGAAAGCTTTTGTACGGGATATGGAGAGCTTGCAAAAGCAGATAGAGGAGAGCAACAAGCTGGGAGATAAGATTCTGGTGCTGACGGATCCTTTGTGTACGCTGGAAATCCGTAAGCAGATTTTTACGGATATCATAGAAATGTACAAGCCGGAGGGAACGGTTTTCTTAAAGCCCCATCCCAGGGATGAACTGGACTACAAAAAAGAATTTCCGGGCATTCCGCAATTTGATTCCACTATGCCTATGGAGATGTTGAATTTCTTTCCGGGCATCCGTTTCAAAAAGGTAGTGGCGGTGCTGACGGAGATAAAGGCGATTCAATATGGTGACGAAATGGTGCGTCTGGGAGAGGATTTCATGGACAAGTATGAGGACCCTCTGATACACAGGCAGAACGAGCAGATTTAGAGACAGCAGGAGAGCATTTATGTGGAAAATAATAAAAAAAATAGGGATTTTACTGGATAAGAAGCAGAAAAGGACCATGGTCTTTCTGGTATTTATGATGATAATCGGTGCCATACTGGAAACAGCCAGTCTGGGAGCACTGATACCTGTTATCCAGACGATTATGAAGGAAAATGCCATAGCGGAAAGCAACTACCTTTCTGCTTTATATAATTGGCTGGGCTGCTCTTCGGAGGGACAGTTTACCATTCTCATCATGCTGGCGGTCATTGTGCTGTTTGTGATTAAGAATCTCTATCTCTACCTGCAGCAGAAGTGTACGCTTAAGTTTGTATACGGCAACCAGTTCGATACCTCTGAGAAAATGATGAAGAGCTATCTTAGAAAAAATTATGAGTTTTACCTGAATGCAGATACGGCAGTGGTGCAGAGAAATATTACCTCGGATGTCAACAATATGTATGGCCTGATTCTGGCGCTCTTGACACTGATCTCCGAGAGTATCGTGTTTGTCTGCCTGGTAGCGGTCTGCTTTTTTTCCGATGCGGTGCTTACCATCCTGATTGCAGGTGTGTTGTGCCTTCTGCTCGTGGTGATTGAAAAGGTATTAAAGCCCATCATGCGTAAGGCAGGTGAGGATAATCAAAATTATTACAGCGGTCTCTTTAAATGGATTTCCCAGACCGTGCAGGGCATCAAGGAAGTGAAGATAACCGGCAAAGAAAAATATTTTGTAGATGAATATGTAAAATGCGGACATGGCTACGTGAATGCGGTGCAGAAATACAGTCTGTTCAACAATATCCCCAGGCTGCTCATCGAAGTGGTCTGTATTGCCAGCCTATTGGGCTATATCATCTTTATGATAGCGGCAAGAAATGTGCAGCCCAAGGATATGGGGGATTCCCTGACGGCCCTGGCGGCTGTAGCGCTGCGTCTGTTGCCCTGCGTGAACCGTATCAACAATCAGATTAACAGCATCTCTTATTTTGAACCCTTCCTGATGGGGGTAAGCGATACCCTGCAGACGGATATCGACAATGAAAACACGGATATGTCCTTTGCTGTGGATGAGGAGAAACTGCCGGTACATACGGCCATCAGGCTGGAGGATATCACATATGCTTATCCGGGGACGGACAAGTTGATTTTCGACCATGCCAGTCTGACGATACCGATAGGCTCCGCGGTAGGTATTGTGGGTACATCAGGAGCAGGGAAGTCTACGGTGGTGGATATCCTTTTAGGGCTGTTGGAACCCAGGACGGGTACCATTTATGCAGATGACAAAAATGTGAAGGAACAGTACAGAGGGTGGCTTAAAAATATCGGCTATATTCCCCAGATGATATTCATGCTGGACGATACCATCCGGAAAAATGTGGCCTTTGGTGTGCCGGAGGAAGAGATAGACGAAAAGCGGGTATGGGAGGTTCTGAAAGAAGCCCAGCTGGATGAATTCATAAAGACCCTGCCTGAAGGACTGGATACCGGCATAGGAGAGAGGGGCATCCGGCTTTCCGGTGGTCAGAGACAGCGTATCGGCATCGCCAGAGCGCTCTACAATGATCCGGAGGTACTGATACTGGATGAAGCGACTTCGGCGTTAGATAATGATACGGAGGCAGCTATTATGGATTCCATTAACAATTTCCATGGGAAGAAGACGCTGGTCATCATTGCCCACAGGCTGCAGACGATTGAAAAGTGTGATATGGTATACCGGGTAGAAAACGGGAAAGTGCGAAAAGAGTGACTAAGGCGGTGAGGAACACCGCCTAGGGCACTCTATGTTTCGCACAGGAGAATGTCTCTTCCGAGACATTCTCCGTAGGAGGGATTAGGTTATATGAAGCTGAGCGTGATTGTGCCGGTCTATAATATGGCAGGGGATGGAAAGCTGGAATATTGCATGGATTCGCTGGTGAACCAAACGCTGTCCGATATGGAAATACTGGCGGTGGATGATGCGTCCACGGACAATTCTCTTGCCATTTTGCGGGATTATGAAAAGAAATATCCCGGCAGGGTAAAGGTCATCCACTATGACACGAACAAACGGCAGGGTGGTGCAAAAAATGAAGGCTTAAAGGCAGCGTGCGGAGAGTGGATTGGCTTTATCGACAGCGACGACTGGGTGACACCGGACTACTATGAAAAACTGTTAAAAAAGGCTGAGGAAACCGGCGCTGATATGGTGGGGTGTGACTATAGCCTGGTATCGGTGCATACCATGGAACCGGGAAAGGTCGTGCAGAACAATACAGCAGAGCAGACCGGAGAATTGACAAAGGAGAAGCATAAAAAGTTGATTCTCCGCTCCGGCAGCATGGTCATCAAGGTTTATAAGCATGATGTAATAGAGAAGAACAGCTTAGATTTTCCTGAGGGAATCTTTTACGAAGACAATTGTGCAGGACCGGTCTGGTCCCTGTACTTTACACACTTTGAGAAGGTGGAGGAGCCACTGTACTACTACTATCAGCATCAGGTCTCCACAGTGCACCACGTTTCCGAAGAAAAGTGCCGGGACAGGATGAAGGCAGGGGAACTGTTGCTTACCAAGATGCGGGAAAGGGGCTTTTTATCAGATTATCTGCCTGAAATAGAGTACCGATTTACGGAATTGTATTTTGTAAATACCCTCTTTTCCTACATGCTGGGAGCCAGGCATAAACGTCTGGCATTTGTGAAGGAACTGAAAGCAGGCATGCTTTCAGCATTCCCTGACTTTCAGAAAAACCCTTATTACGAACAGTATACCGGCGCAGAAGAAAAGCGGATGATAGCCATGCTGCTAACGTCCCCGTTCCGCTTTTTCTACTACTACCGCGCCCTGACCCTATACCGCCGCATCCGCAAGGCTCTGCATCGGTAGGCATCCAACATAACAGAAAATATGCGGCTCCACGCTGGCGCTCCCGCCCCAATAGAAATGCTAAGGCGACGTCAGCGTTAGCGTGGAGCCGTGCATTTTCTATTGGGGCGGGGACGGAAGAGTGATGCGACGGAAACGAAAATAGTTTATTATATAGAGAGGTGAAAAC
>JBJFCM010000295.1:0-4293 GCA_051888955.1 Lachnospiraceae bacterium
GTTATGGTCTGGAAAAACGAACAGAGTGGCTTTTTCCGATACTTTCAGGCGGATAGGTTCTATTGGATTTATGCATCCTTGTGGATGTTTGCTTTTGCTGTGTCCCTGGCTTTGCTGTGGATAGAATTTCCTAAATGCCAGCCGGTTTTTAAATTAGCGGTATTAGCGATGCTGGTGTTACCTACGGCAAATCTGATTAAGGAAAACAGTTGTCTCTATGAAAATGTGAATCAGTACAATAACGGCTCCGGGATTACCGGTTATCAGACCTGGGAAGATTTTTATATGGAGGATGTGCTGAAACAGGTGGATGACTACATCGGCAGGGATAAGTCTACCTACCGTGTAGCGAACTTAGGGATATGTCCTGCCCCCGCCCTGTTTTACGGCTTTTATACGATAGATGGGTATTCCAACAACTATTCCCTGGAATATAAGCATGCGTTCAGGGAGATTATCGAAAAAGAGCTGGATAAAAATGGGGATAACAAAGTGTATTTTGATACCTGGGGCAGCAGGTGCTATCTGTTGGCAGCCGAAAGCGGGAAAAACTGGTTCATACAGAAAGAGGAAAATTTCCAATATACGAATCTGGAGCTGAACACAGAAAAAATGGCAGAGCTTGGTTGCGAGTACATTCTTTCCGCAGCCCAAATCGTCAATGCGGAGAGCATGAATCTGACACTGGAGGGCAGATTTTCTACAGAAAAGAGTATTTATGAGATATGGCTGTATCGAATAAAGTAAATATTTGAGTAGACTGTGAAAAAATATGGAAAAACAGAGAGTGTGATATAGCATGGAAAAGCTGAAAAAGAGAATCCTGAGCAAGCGGTTTTTATATATCCTGTGCTTCATGGTATTGAATTTCATAGAGTACCTTAAGGCAACCCAGACAGGAAATATCTGGCATGTGGCAGTTAACTGTATGGGCCTGGTGACCATGGTGATAGTGGCAAGTGCTTATCCTTTAAAGAAGTTTGTCAGCTTAAGCAACGCTGTTTATACAGTGCTCTGTATTGCTGCCATGGTGGCAGTTTATTTTCACTGGCGTGCCCATTATGGAGAATATTATGTGTGGCAGGTGGAAACCGCAATCCTGAATATCTGGTGGATTGGCATCATTGTGAAGCATCTTTTCAGGCAGATTGTAATTGATAAGACAAAGGCATTTCGTCCCAACATTTTAGGATGGTTGTGGATTGCACTATCTATACTTATGATTTGCTCTGTCAGTGGGAGGCTTTGGCCGCTGTGGTATCTTCTCATGTTCGGTGCCTTCTATCTGACGGAGTATGCGCCTGATGACAGAAAAGCTCTTTGGGATGGTATGATAGATGGCACGATTGTTTCCTTTTTCTGTATACAGACCTTTGCATATGGTTTCAGACCCTATGATACGGTGCGCTACACCGGCGCATTTGCCAATTGTAATATGATGGCGCTTTACTATCTGATTGTATATATGATGGTGCTCTATAAGCTGCATATCCTGCAGATGAAGGGCGCGCACAAGGGGTGGAAGCTGTTCTACCTGGTTGGTGCGGGGGGACTTCTCTGTTTTCAGCTTCTGACCATGGGAAGGACGGCCTGGATTACCTCCTTCGTTGTGACATTCCTCTATGGTGTGCTGGTCATCCGAAAGCTTTGGAAGAAAAAGTGGTATCAGGTAATAGCCAGGGGAGGTGCACTGGTCCTGGCGGCAGTAATCACCTTTCTGCCGGTATTTTATACGGTCAGATGGCTGCCTACCATCCTGCACTATCGTATCTGGTATGAAGGGGAGTACAGCGTGGATAAGGTCCATTCCTTTGACCCGCCTGATTCCGAAAAATATGTAGAGCTGGATGAGTTTTTGGAGGCGCTGCTGGGGAGAATTGCCAATACTCTGAAAAAAGCGGATGCCAGAAATCCCTTTGTCCTGAGGGCTTATGCTTCAGAGCTGGAACGCGTAGATCTGGTCAAGGTGTCATGGACAGAAGACGAGGCATTACGCATTCGCATGACCATTTATAAAGCCTATTTAAACGACCTTACCTGGTATGGTAATGGGCAAAATACAGGTTACTATTTAATCGGGGAAGGGGATTACCATTCCTGGCATGCCCAGAACCTGTGGCTGCAGATAGCCTATTATTTCGGTATCCCTTCAGGAATCCTATTGATTGTACTTTCCGTGGTAATGGTGTATTATTATGGTAAATTATTGATCAAACAAAAGACGAATCCTTATGCAATCATTCCTTTCTTTATGTGTGTACTGTGTTTTACTTTCGGAATGATGGAAGTGGTGTGGAATCCGGGACAGCTCATTATGTTCCTGATTTTCTTTGTACAGCATCCACAGCTAGGGAGAAACGGAGAAAGTGAAAGATGTTGAAGCTTATTGACAAATTGCGAAGGGAAGAGACGCAGGTAAAAATATTGCTTGCGGGCATGATTGTGCTGACAATTGCGCTGTTGCTGCCCCTGTTCATTATAGCCCGTTACAGTGTAAAATCAGCAGATGATTTTATCTATTTCAGGGATCCGGAAAGCGTGTGGCAGTCTACCCATTCTCTTTTTGCGTTGTGCAGGGAACAGGCAGTCTATGCCTATGATTATTGGACAGAATGGCAGGGGACCTATTTCAGCGAATGGTTGACGACTGTCATGATGGGACTGTGTGGAGATCAATACTATTTTGTATGTTCTTATCTGGCATTAGGCGGTTTGGTACTCAGTGAACTGCTTGCTTTTAAGATGATTTTTGTGAATTTCCTGAAGGCGGATTTTTACAGGACAGGCATTCTTGCCCTGGGCTGTATCCTGATGCAGATTTTACTGATGCCGTTTCCCGTAGAAGCTTTTTACTGGTTTTGCGGCACAGCTATTTATACCTGGATTTTTGTTCTGGCGATACTGCTTGTGGCATTGGTTTGTTCCCTGTTAACTTTGCCTGAAAAGACGAAGCGTTGGAGGGTTATAGTGAGGGAAGCAGGCATCTTGTTTTTATCCTTTGCGGTGGCAGGCGGCAACTATGTGTCACTGATGTTTGTGTTTATCCTGTATGCGGCAGGGCTGTTTTTACTGTGGCTGTATAAGCATAGGTATCGTGTGCTTATGAGCTTTAACTTTTTATTCTATTTGGGATGCGTGCTTTTAGCTGTCTGTGCACCAGGAAATCAGAAGCGACTTACTGCTTCAAATGCTGCGGGGTATTCTGTGATAGGAAGCATCCTGCAATCTTTGAAGGAAGCAGCCTTCTATATCAATCAATGGACACTGCTTCCGTACATACTGGTAGGAATGATGTTAGCTCCTGTTATGTGGCAGATGGTAAGGGCAAGAAAACTAAAATATCCGGTGCCTTTTTTAGTTTCGGTCATCACTTTCGGTATGTTCGCGGCGCTTTTTACCCCCAATCTCTATACACTTGGTATCATTGGGGCGGGACGGACACAGAACATATACCGGATGACAATGCTCTTTTGGCTGTATGGCAATGAATTTTATTGGATTGGCTGGTTTTCAAGAAAAAGAACCGACAGCAGGGAAGAAAAAGGAAACGAAGGAAAACAGACTGCCAGCTGGCTGTTGCCGGGTTTTTGCGTGGGACTTGCGCTTACGGCATTCAGTATGGTACTGTGGGGAGGAGATACTGTGACTACTGTCAGTGCCGTTAAGGCACTGAAAAGCGGGCAGGCCAGGCAGTACAAGGCAGAATATGAGGCAAGGCTGCAGGTGTTGCAGGATGATACGGTAAAGGATGTTGTATTTGAACCCTATTCTGAGAAACCTTATCTTCTCTTTTTTACAGACATAGTAGAGAACCCTGAGGATTGGGTAAATAATTCAGTAGCGGAAGTGTTTGGCAAGAACTCTGTCAGACTTGCAGAAAGGTAGAAAAGTCCATGAAGAAAAGATATACCATTTGGGACATACCAATCAATAGAATAGTAATGCTGCTGATGCTGGATGCACTGTCGGTAGTACTGGCTTCCTATGGGGCTATTTTGTGCCGTTTCGATTTCAGTATTGCAGAGACACCGACCCACTATCTGGAGATGACAGCCGGTCTGCTCATCCCCAATATCCTGATTACGTACCTGGTATTCTGGATATGGAAGCTTTATAAGAGCGTATGGCGTTATGCCAGCTCCAGCGAGCTGATCAATCTGGGTGGAGCCTGCGTAGTCTGTTTTCTGGCGCAGGTAGCAGTCAGTTTGATGATGGGCTTTCGGATGCCGAGAACCTATTATGCGGTCTATCCGTTCCTTCTGCTGATGTTTTGTTGCTTTACCCGCTTCAGTT
>JBJFCM010000296.1:0-4284 GCA_051888955.1 Lachnospiraceae bacterium
ATCATTTTCCTGGCAACTCTATCAGGTATCAATCCGGAATTGTATGAAGCTGCCGATATTGATGGTGCTACCCGTATGCAGAAGATACGTTATGTGACAATGCCTGCTTTGGCAAACACTATCATTACCGTGCTCATTTTGAACCTGGCAAAGGTTATGAACATGTTCGAGTCCGTATTCGTATTGTACAACAATGCCGTATATAGTGTATCGGATGTTATTTCTACTTATATTTATCGACAGACCTTCGCAGTAGCAATGCCGAACTACGGCTATTCCACGGCAGTGGGTCTGTTCAAATCCCTGGTAGGGTGCTTCCTTGTGCTGGTATGTAACTGGGCAAGTAAGAAGACCCGTGGCCGCGGTATTGTTTAGGAGGTGCGGATATGGCTGAAGAAAAAGCGGTTTACCGCAAACCAAAGAAAAAAGTATCAGTTTTTTCTGTTGTAAACTATATTGTATTTATTATTATAGGACTGATTATTTTGATCCCGATTTGGAAGGTATTGGTTGACTCCTTTAACAGGGTTGGTGTATATCAGTTCCGTCTGTGGCCTCATGACTTTACATTGGACGGTTATCGTACCATCATTGAGACCCAAAGATTGTACAGACCATTCCTTAACTCCTTCATCACCACGATTTTAGGAACCTTGCTTGGTCTGGTACTTTCTACCTTAGGTGGTTATGTATTGATTCAGTTTGACATGCCGGGACGTAACTTCTTTGCTTATTTCCTGCTGTTCACCATGATTTTCTCGGGCGGTATGATTCCTGAGTACCTGGTTATGAAACAGTTGGGTCTGGTCAACAGCATGTGGGTTCTGGTAGTAAAGCATGGTATCAACGTGTACAATCTGGTATTGATGCGTAACTTCTTTGAAGGAATACCGGGAAGCTTGTATGAAGCGGCGAAGATTGACGGATGTTCCCCCATGGGAATCTTCTTTAAGATTGTGCTTCCGCTGTCAAAGGCTGCATTGGCTTCCATCGGTCTGATGTTTGCCGTAACGGTATGGAACGACTATTCCACCGTTCAGATTTACATTACCGATCCTGATCAGACTAACTTCCAGTACAAACTGAGAACGATGATTATGGATGGTGATACGCCGACGACATCTTATAATGTATCACAGACGACCTTATATAACGCAGGTATTATTGCTGCAATCCTTCCTTTTATGATATTATATCCTTTCTTACAGAAGTACTTCGTAACTGGTGTTAATATCGGTGCAGTAAAAGAATAAGGAAAGAATAAAGGAGCTGTTGCAAAAATATACTTTGCAACAGCTCTTCTTGCACATATGCGTAGCAAAGGGGAGAAATATCATATGAATAAAATATTCTGGGCAGGAGACTCCACTGTACAGACGAACAATATTACTACATATCCGCAGACGGGAATAGGACAGGTGTTTTCTCTTTATCTGCGGGAGGATATTACAGTTTGTAATTATGCCAAAAACGGCAGGAGTACCAAAAGCTTTTTAGATGAAGGAAGGCTGGAACCCATTGATGCACTTATCGGGGAAGGCGACTACTTATTTATACAGTTTGGACACAATGATGAAAAAAATTTGGATCCGTCCAGATTTACGGAACCATTTACTTCATATATGGATAACCTGAAGATATTTATTGATACGGCGAGACGTCATGGAGCAAAGCCGGTGCTGATTACGCCGTTGGAAAGAAGATGTTTTTTGGATGAAAAGCATTTAGGGATTGGGGCACACTCCGACTATGTGGCAGCAATGAAACAAACTGCAGAACAGACTAAGGTACCGTTGGTGGATTTGTACAGCTATAGCCGTGCAGAGTTGAAAAAGGTCGGTGCAGAAGGCTGTAAGAAGTGGTTTATGCATTTGCAGCCGGGGGAATATGCCGCCTATCCGGAAGGCAAGGAGGACAACACTCATTTAAGGTATGAGGGGGCAGTCACATTTGCCGGGCTTATTGCCAAGGGGCTGCGTGAGCTGGGCGGTGAGTATAAAGAGCTACTGCTATCGGAGTTACAATAAAAATCAGCCGCAGCTTTTAGTTGCGGCTTTTTAGGGAGAAAAAATATGCAATCGACCTTAGAACAGGCAATTTTATCGGAAAATCTTGTGGAAGTGGAGCGGATGCTGATAGAAAATCCGCCGGTTATAGACGAAAAAAACGAAGAAGGATTACCTATGAGTTTTGTGGCAGCAAGAACGGGGAATCTTTCTATTGTGAAGTATATTGTGGAATATTCCCGGGCAAGCATGAATGTAGTGGATGACAGACATAGAAATATTCTGCACTATGCGGTTTTGTCCGGCAATCTTGAATTGGTCAGATATCTGGTGGAAAGAGTGGGTATGTCTCCGGTTTCGGGAGATAGTGATTTGATTACACCCTATGAACTGGCACATAATAGTGGATTTACGGATATAGAGGCATATTTTGCAAAAGTGACGGGTTTTGCCTATGAGGAAGCATATCGAAATCCTATTCGGACCGGTTTTTATCCCGATCCTTCCATTGTCAGGGTGGGAGAGGATTATTATATGGTAAATTCCTCTTTTGTGTTTTTCCCCTGCATTCCCATATCCCATTCCACAGATTTGATTCACTGGGAAATTATTGGGTATGCCATTACCAATCCTGAATGGGCACAGCTGGATGAACTGGAGGGTGGCAGAGGCTATTGGGCACCGGATATTTCCTATTATAAAGGAAGATTCTATATTTGTGCTACCTACAGACTGAATGATACGGGAACCGTCTATCGAAAACAGATGGTTGTTTCGTCAGAGAAACCGGAAGGCCCTTACAGCAAACCGGTATTTCTGGATGAGGATGGGATAGATCCGTCCATTTTTACGGATGATGACGGCAGGAGATATATGTTGTTGAATCGCGGCGCAAGGATTTTTGAAATCAGTGAGGATGCAACAAGGCAGATAAGTCCTGCCACGCTTCTTTTTTATGGAGATCAGAAACGGGCGCCGGAAGGGCCGCATCTGTTGAAAAAGGATGGCTACTACTATCTGTTTGAAGCAGAAGGCGGAACAGGGCCGGGACATAGGATTACCGTATCTCGATCCCGGGAACTCTTTGGCATCTATGAGCCATGCCCCTATAATCCGATTATGCGTCAGCAGGATGAGCAGGCGGCGATTCAGCGCTGCGGTCATGGAAAGCCGGTGCAGACCCAGAATGGCGATTGGTATATGGTCTATCTTTGCGGTCGTATGGTAGACGGTGCTTACAGTATTTTAGGACGGGAAACGGCTCTGGATCCGATTACATGGACTGCAGACGGTTGGCCGATTGTGAATGGGCTGAAGGGTCCCAGCGTATTGCAGAAGAAGCCTGTTGTTGCAAACAGTGTCTGCTTTCATGAAAATGATAAGTGGAATAAATTGTTTGGAGAAGGGGACAGACTGTCCTTGGAATGGGTGACTCCCAGACCACCGGTAAAAGATGGTGTCCGCATGCAGGAAGGAATTCTTTCCCTGACAGGAAGCCGACTGCCCTTAAGTGATGTGGGTGCCAGAAATATTCTGTTGCGCAGACAGGAGCATTTCTCCTTTACAGCAGGGACCTGTATGCTGACCGGTTCCATGGCGGAAGGGCAGGAAGCCGGTCTTATCTGCTACTATGATGAGAATACGTGGGTATCCTGCGGGCTGCTACAGGATAGGGACGGTCTGGTTGTCCAGGTGCATGAGCATATCGGTGACGAGGATCATTTCCATGGTAAGAAACAAATTGTAGGAAAAATTCAAACAATAGAGTTTAAAGTGGAGACAGAAAAGCTCGAAAGAACCTTTTACTATAATGCGGACGGAGAAGGTTGGAAGGAAGCAGCAAGCCTGCCCAACGTCTATTACCTGTGTGACGAAGGACTAAAGAAAGGCAAGCGTTTTACAGGCGCAATGCTGGGAGTCTATGCCTATGCGGGAGAGGAAAATTTCGTCTCTGATTTCCTGAATTTTTTCTATAGACCCAACATTTAAAAAAATTGAAAAAAAATAAAAAAAGTTGTTGACATGATACACCTTTTTTGTTAATATAAATCTTGCGCTGAGCGAACGGCGCAACGCTTGGAGAGGTATCGAAGTGGTCATAACGAGGCGGTCTTGAAAACCGTTTGTCCGCAAGGGCGCGTGGGTTCGAATCCCACCCTCTCCGCTGGAGATACCTTCTCCCCGGTAATTTTTATAAGGAAAGAGCTTGATGAATCAACCTCGTTTGGAGAAGTACCCAAGAGGTCGAAGGGACACCCCTGGAAAGGGTGCAGGTCGT